>JAYVXL010000041.1:0-26134 GCA_043785185.1 Myxococcales bacterium | reverse complement strand
GCGCGGTGTCCACGCTCGTCGAGTGGGACGACGACATCCCCGAGTGGGACGTGCTCGCGCGCGAGGCGGAGATGGCGCGTGAGGCGCGCGCGCGGGTGCTCGGCGGCGAGAAGACCGAGGCGGACGCGCCGCTCGTCGCGACGCAGGGGGCCTCGTGCGCCTGAACGAGCTGCAGGAGTTCATGGCGGAGGTGCTGCAGAAGCCGCGGCCCCTCGCCGAGCACGCGGCGCTGGCCGGCGCGACGCCGGAGGTCATCGCGGGGGGCGAGCGGCTCTCGCCCGTCGAGCAGCTCGACATCTACCGCGAGCAGTTCTGGCTGCGGCACACCGGGGCCCTCGAGGAGGACTACCGCACGCTCTGCCACGTGCTCGGCCACGATGCGTTTCATTCGTTGTGCGCGGACTACCTCGCCGCGTACCCGCCCGACTCGTGGAGCCTGCGCGACCTCGGGGCGAAGCTGCCCGAGTACCTCGGCAAGACGGCGCCGTGGACGGACGACGCGCTCGCGTACGACCTCGCGCGGTACGAGTGGGCGTTCGTCGACGCGTTCGACGCGCCCGACGCGCCTCCGCTCGACACCGCCGCCATCGCGGCCGCGAGCGAGGACGACTGGTCGCGCGCGAAGCTCGAGCTCGCGCCGAGCGTTCAGCTCGCGCGCGCGCGGTTCCCCGTCGACGAGCTACGCGCCGCGGTGCAGAGAGGCGAGTCGCCGGAGCGCCCCGCCGCGCGCGACGTGCACCTCGTCGTGTGGCGCGGGGCCGACGCGATGAAGTACCTCGACGTCGAGCCCGCCGCGCTCGCGCTCCTCGAGCGGCTCGCGAAAGGCGAAGGGCTCGCCGAGGCGTGCGAGGCGCTCACGGCGGCGGAGCCCGCGGTCGGCGAGAAGGTCGGCCCGTGGTTCCAGCAATGGTCGCAGATGGGGTGGATCGCGCGCGTGGTGTTCTGATCGGCGCCCGACCGGGCCCCACGTCCGCCGGCGTCGTCGCGGCGCCGCCGGGGCCGCCGGGGCCGCCGCGTATACCTACTTCGTCGTGCCCGCCGGGGCCGGCTGCGCGCCGCCCTTGCCGACTTGCCCGGGCTTCGGGTGGAAGTTGTACGGGTAGTGCGTCCGCGTCTCCATGCCTTTGCTGCTCTTGGCGAATTTCACGCGCTTGATGATGGCGACGATGCATGCCGCCACGCCCTCGTCGCGGATCGTCGACTTCGACGCGTCGGCGCCGGCTTCGGTCACGTTGCCCTCGGGGTCGATCGTCCACTTGATGTCGAGGTCCCCCTCAATCGACGGGTTTTTCTTCAGCCCCTCGTCGTAGCAAGCGCGCGCCTCGTCGCGGCGCGCGACGATGATGGCTTGGATGTCCTCACGCGAACGGCCGGGCTCGTTGCCCTTCTTCGGCGGCACGTCGGCGTTCGGCGCCGCGCCGGTGCCCGCCGCGGCGGGGAGCTTCGTCCCGGGCTCGTTGCCGGTGAGCGTCGCGGTCGTCGTCGTCGGGCCCGTCGCCGAAGGCTCTGCCGTGGCGACCGTGGCGACCGGCGTAGCGTCGCCCCCCGCGGCCGCCGGCGTTTTTGCCTCCGGCGCCTTGCCGCCGCACGCGGCGAGGGCGGCGGACAGGAAGAAGGCAGACAAGGCACCGTGGACGAAGAGGGGCGCGCGCATGGTGGAAAACGTAGCCCAGACTCGACGATGGGGGGGCGAAATGCTTCAGTTGATGCTGGATCCTTGAGCACGTTCGAGAGCACCCCCGGCGGCCCTGACGGGGCCCATGGCCCTGGCGGCGAGCTGGGCGGGGAGGAGGAGCGCGTGCTCGCGCCGGCGCTCGGCGAGGCGCGCGCGCCCGCGCCCGCGCTCGGGGAGCCGAAGGAGGCCTTTGCCGGGGACGGCGCGACACGCCCGCTCCAGCAGTCGCTCGGCCGCGCGGGCGGCTACGAGCTCCTCATCGAGATCGCCTCGGGCGGCATGGCGACGGTCTACCTCGGGCGCGCGGTCGACGGCCGCGAGGGGGCGCTCCTCGTCGCCATCAAGCGCCCGCACAAGCACCTGGCGACCGACAAAGTCTTCATGTCGATGCTGCTCGACGAGGCGCGCCTCGCGTCGGCGATCGACCACGAGAGCGTCGTCAAGGTGCGCGAGCTCGGCTTCGAGGGGGGGGAGCCCTTCATCGTGATGGACTACGTCGAAGGCTCGTCGCTCGACGCCCTCCGCAAGGAGCTCGCGACCGCCGAGCGCGCGGTCGACGCGCGCGTCGCCGTGCGCATCATCCTCGACGCGCTCGCCGGCCTCGCCGCGGCGCACGAGCTGCGCGACGACTCGGGCAAGCCGCTCGGCATCATCCACCGCGACGTCTCGCCGCACAACGTGCTCATCGGCTGCGACGGGCGCGGACGCCTCACCGACTTCGGCATCGCAAAGGCCGAGGACCGCGTGCAGGTGACGCGCACGCACGAGGTGAAGGGGAAGCTCGCGTACCTCGCGCCCGAGCGCATCGACAAGCGGCGCATGTGCACCGTGCAGAGCGACGTCTTCTCGATGGCCGTCGTCTTGTGGGAGTGCATCGCGGGCCGCCGTCTGTTCCGCGGCGAAGAGGCCATCGACACGCTGCAAGAGGTGATGAACGCGCCGATCCCGCGCCTGCGCCGCTTGGGCGCGCGCATCCCCGTCGCGCTCGACGACGTCATCGCGCGCGGCCTCTCGCGCGATCTCGACACGCGCTACCTGACGGCGCGCGACTTCGCCGAGGCCATCGAGCGCGCATCGGGTCGCCAGAACATCGCATCGTGGACCGAGGTGGCCAACGTCATCGAGACGGTCTTCGGCCCGCGCCTGCGCGTGCGGCACGAGAAGATCCGCGAGAGCCTGCGCGGCCGCGACCCCGAGAACATCATCTCGAGGTCTGGCCTGCCGTCGCGCCCGCCGCCGACGGAGGAGATGCGCCTGTCGATCCCCGAGGTGCTCGCGCAGATTGCGCCGCCGGCGCCGAGCGCGCGCTACACGTTCGGCAACAACGACTACGCGGCGAAGCTGTTCCCGCGCCGGCCCGCGTGGGGAGTCATTGCCGGCATCGGCGGCGCGTTCGCGCTGGGCGCGCTGCTCGTCTTGCTGGTGATCCCGCGCCGCGCCGCCGCGCCCCTCGCCACCGCGCCGTCGGCGACGGCGACGCCCCTCGCCAAGATGCGCCACCTCCGGGTGCCGCTCCCGTTCGTCGCGACCCTCGTCACGCTCGACGACACGGCGCGCGAGCTCGACCCCGCGACCGACACCGTCACCTTTGACGTGCAGGCCGACCGGCCGACGCGGCACCGCGTCATCGCCGTCGCGCTCGACGGGACGCGCGGCGAGGGCTGGGTGCGCGAGGCGGACGGCGTCGCCCAGGTCGAGGACGACGGCTTCACCTTCGAGAGTCCTGATCTGCCGGCCCCGTCGCCGGCGGGCGGGGGCGCCGCCGTCGCCGCGGCGCCCGCGCCGGCCGCGACGGGCGCGGCGAAGCGCGGGAAGAAGCCGCCGGCGGCGCCGCCCGCTCCGCCAGGGCCGGTCGGCACGACGAGGAACGGGTTCACGAAGCTCAAATGAGCCCGCGCGCGCGCTTCGGCGGCGCCTTCGCGGCCGCAGCCACCCCTCTGCTCCTCGCGCTGCTAGCGCTCGGCGCGCTCGTGTGGGCGGCGTGCAACGGCGACATCCCGAACGCGTCGGCGAAGTGCGCGCGCATCCCCGACGGCGGCTGCCCGTCGTCGAACGGGCCGGCGTGCGGCGACCCGACGTGCGCGTCGCTCTACTACTGCAACGCCGCCAGCGTCTGGACGTTCGTAAAAGCGTGCGCCGCGCGCGACGCGGGACTCGAGGCAAGCGACGTCCCAGACGCCGCCCTCGACGCGCCGGGGCCCTCGCCGCGGGACGCCGCGATCGACGTCCCCGGCGCGAACGGCGGCCCCGGATGCCACGACCTGCAGCCGCCCGACTGCCCGCTCGGCCTGGCGCTCGGCTGCCCATCGGCCAGCTGCTGCGGGTGCGAGGACCTGTTCGTCTGCAGCGACGGCGGCTGGCTCGGTTGGGGCTTCTGCGGCGAAGGGGGCGCGATCACTCCGCGCTGACCTCGGCGGCCGACGCGGCGGACGTGGGCGGCGGACGTGGGCAGCGCCCGATCAGCTCGCCTTCAGGAACGGCTCCCACTCTTTGAACGTCGAGCCCGTCCCCAGCAGGATCTGCGCCGTCATCGACCACTTTGGACGGAACGGGCGTCGGGCGAGGTTCATGTTCGCCTCTTCGGGCGTCTTCCAGCCTTTGCGGAGGTTGCACACGCGGCACGCCGTCACGAGGTTCTCCCACGTGTCGCCCCCGCCGCGCGAGCGCGGCATCACGTGATCGATGTTCAGCTCGCGCAGCGGCGGTCGCTTGCCGCAGTACTGACAGGTGTGCGCGTCGCGGAACATCAGGTTGCGCCGGGTGAGGCGCACGGTGACGCGCGGCGTGCGGTCGTAGCGGTGCAGGTGCAGCACGCGCGGAACGCGCAGGCCGCCCCCGACGATGGGCACGATGTCGTCGCCGTCGCGCACGGGGAGAGTGCGCCAGAGGTCGAAGTCGTAGGGCTCGCCCTCTTCGTCGAGCGCGTTGGCAGCGCCGCCGTACAAAAGAACGAACGCACGCTTCGCCGTCGTCACTTGTACGGGCTGAAAGTGGCGATTCAGGATGAGTACGGGCAAAGAGAGCACGTCGGTCATCGCGCTTACCCAAATCGTAGCACGGGCGCCTCCGCCTCCCCACTTCTCGGCAGTCCGGCCCGGAGATGCACGGCGCCCGCGATGCGTACATTGACGGGGGTGGATGTAGGGCTAAAATCACCGATCGTGAGCGAACCTGACCTCCCCAAGGGTGATGACGGCCTCGAAGTCCCGGTGCGGCGTCGCCAGCGCGCGCGCGCCGAGGAAGAGCGGGCGCATCAGGGCTCGCGTCGCGGGCTGCTCATCCTCATCCCGCTCGTCATGGTCGGGATGGCGGTCGTTATCTTCGTGCTCGAGGGGATGAAGGACCAGGCCATTTACTCCAAGCCCGTCGACGAGCTCGTCGCGAACAAAGCGCGCTTCGCCGGGCGGCAGGTGATGGCGGAGGGCAACCTCGTCCACGGCACGATCGTGAAGCGCGAGTCGCCGTGCGAGTACCGCTTCACCATCGAGAAGTCCGGTACGCAGGTGCCGGTGCGCTTCCCGCAATGCGTCGTGCCGGACACGTTCCGCGACATGCCGGGCCAGGACGTCGGCGTGACGGTGGAAGGCGAGCTGCTCGCCGACAACTCGTTCCTCGCGACGAAGGTGCTCGCGAAGTGCCCGAGCAAGTACGAGATGAAGGACCGCGCGGCGAAGGGCGAGAAGATGCCCCACGCGGCGATCACGCCGATGGCGCCGGTCCAGTAGCGGCCCGCGGACACGAGGATCAGCATCGTGGGCGAAGCCGTCGGCTGGATCGCGCAGTACGCCGCGCAGCGCGGCCTGCGGTACGAGCCCGACGCCGACGAGCGTTGGCTCCGCGCGTGGGAGCCGTACACGACGCTGAAGACGCCCATCCGCTACGATCACGCGCTTTACGCGACGGGCTCGGGCGGGTCGATCACGCTCGCGCGCTTCGTCGTACCCACCGAGGTGATGGCGCCGAGCGGCGGCGTCGCGCAGGTGGAGGCGAGCGCGTGGATTTGCATCGCCCAGGACGAGCGACTCGTCGGGACGGCCGCGACGACGAACGATCCCGGCCGCATCTTCTCGGAGAACATCGGCCTCATCGCCACGCCGCGGCGCGCGACCGGCGACGCCGCCTTCGACCGCACGTTCGCCTCGTTCTCGCCCGCCGAGAGCGAGCTCTCTGCGGCCATCACGCCGAGCCTGCGCAAGCTGCTCCTCTCCTGGAACGTGCCCGTCCACGCGGAGGTTCGGAAGGGCGGCTTCGTCGTCGCGCCGGTTTCATTGGGCCCCGACGGGGCGAGCCTCTCGTGGCTCGCGAAAGCCGCGCACGTGTTCGGCGACAAGGCATCGAAGCGCCCCGAAAAGGTGTGATACCGTTTCTTCCGACATGCGCTTCGGTCGGCACCTCCTCACGTTCGCCTTGTTCGGGACGGTGATCGCGATCCCTGCGATCGCGCAGTCGCAGCCCAGCGTGACCGCATACCCCGAGTGCACGGCGAAGCCGTCGAACGACGACAGCGAGGCCGCGCGCAACGCGTACCTCTTCGGCAAGCGTAAGTACGACGAGGCCGACTACGCCAAGGCCGTCGACTACTTCAAAGACGCGTACAAGACCGACTGCACCAAGCACGATCTGCTCATCATCATTTCGCGCTCGTTCGAGCTCTCCGGGAACAAGCCCGAAGCGATCAACGCGCTCGAGACGTATTTGAAGCGCGTGCCCAGCGCGGCGGACGCGGACGTGCAGAAGAAGCGCATCGCGAACCTGAAGGCGCAGATCGCGCCGACGACGGCTCCGACGACCGCGCCGACCACCGCTTCGACGACGGCTCCGACGACCGCGCCGACCACCGCACCGACGGCCCCGACGACCGCGCCGACGGCTTCGACCACGGGCGGGGACTCGGCGCCGAGCGAGCGCGCCGGAAGCAGCGTCGCGCCTTGGGTGGTAGCCGGCGCCGGCGGCGTCGCGCTCGCCACGGGCGTCGTGCTCGTTGTCGTGGGCAGCGGCAAGGTCAGCGCCGCGCACGACGGTCTCACGAAGGACGGCTGCGACATCAACAACCCCGCGAAGGTCTGCACCGGCTCGTCGGCGGACGTGAACCTCCAGAACGACAAGCTCAGCTCCGGCAAGAGCCTCGAGACCGTCGGCGCCGTTCTCATCGGTGTCGGCGCGGCCGCGGTCGCCGGGGGGCTCGTGTGGCACTTCGCGTTCGACAAGCCGCGCGGCGCCGAGAAGAGCGGCGCGTTCGTGCGGCCCGTCGTCGCGCCCGGCTACGCCGGTGTCGGCCTCTCCGGCGCCTTCTGAGGGCGCGTGTCCGGGCCCGCGGTCGAGGTGCCGCGTCACTCTGCGCGGCTCCTCGCGCGTCACGAGGGCAGGCCGCTGGTGCCGCTCACGCTGGGCGTGCCCGCGGCGGTGCGCGCGTCGCACACGATGCCCGGGCAGTACGTGTCGATCGTGGTCGCCGGGGAGAACGGCTTCTTCGTGCTGGCGAGCCCGGTCGGGGCCGAGGCGTGGGGTCTGCTCGTGAAGGGCGGCGGCACGGTCGCGGACGCGCTGCTCGCCGAGCCCGTGGGCGCCGAGTTCTCGGTGAGCGGCGCGCAGGGCGACGGGTTCCCTTGCCGTGAGGCGCGCGGCCGGCGCCTCGTCGTCGCCGCCGCGGGCACCGGCATCGCGGCCGTGCCCTCGCTCGCCGCGCTGCGCATCGCGGAAGGCGACGCGCGACGAACGACCGTGCTCCTCGGCCTCCGCGTCGCGTCCGATCTGCCGTGCGCCTCCGAGGTCGCGCAGTGGAGGTCGGCGGGGGCCCGTGTGCTCCTCTGCGTCTCGCGCGACGAGGTGGGCGGAGCGGACGCGCCGGCGGACATCGCGCGCGGATACGTCCAGGACGTCGCGCGCCTTCGCGTCGCGCACGAGGCCGGCACGATGGCGTTCGCCGTAGGTCCGCCCGCGATGATCGAAGCCATCCGCGCGCTCGGCCCGCGGCTCGGCGCGGCGCCCGGCGACGTGCGCACGAACTACTGAACTCGCACTGAACTCGCGCCGACGAGACCAGTTCCATCCTTGCCGCGCGCCGCGTACCCTTGGTGCGTGAGCCACGCGCCGATGCCCCGCCCCTCCATGCGCGCCGGCGGGAGGGAGGAGCTTCGGGCGTACATCCTGAAGACCTACCTCCTCCGCCTCCGCGCGGAGAAAGGCGAGCGCACGGTGCGCGCGCTGCTGACGGGCGCGGGCATCGATCCGGCCGCCGTCGACAACGAGACGGGGTGGCTGAGCCAAGTGGCGACCAAGCGCGCGCTCAAGGCGCTGCGCGACGAGCTCGGCCCCGACGCGCTGCGCCGCCGCGGCGACTGGACGACGCACGCCGAGGCGCTCGGGACCGTGGTGCGCATGCTGCGTCAGGCCGAGCAGCCGCTCGACGCGTACCGCTACCTCGCGACCAACGCGAAGGAGGTCACGCGCGTCGGCACCTGGGAGATCGACGAGCCCCCGAACGCGCAAAAGGACAAAGCCGCCGTCACCGGCGTGAGGTTGACCTACCGCCTCCGCGACGACAACGACGAAGGGCTCGAGATCGACAGCGCGAACGAGGACCTCCTCTGCCAAGCGCGCGAGGGCGAGCTCGCCTCGTACCCGCGGATCTGGGGCTTCGGCGACGCGGAGGTGTCGCATGAGGCGTGCATCGCCAAGGGCGGCGAGGCGTGCGTCTACGCCGTGAAGTGGAAGCGCGGCGCGGCCGCGCAGCAAGGCGCCGTCCTTGGCGCCGTCGTCGCCGGGCTCGGCACCGGCGGCATCGTCGCGCTCACGGGCGGCCTGCTCGCCGGCGGCGTCGCTGCGGTGCTCGGCGGCGCCCTCGGCGGCGGAGCCGGCTACCTCTACGATCGCGGCAAGGCCGACTCGAGCGCGCGCACGTTCGAGAAGAACCGCATCGCGGCGCTCGAGCGCGGCCTCGAGCTGAAGGGCGATCACGGCGCGGCCAGCCACCCGCAGCCCGGCGAGCTCACCGGCACGGTGCTCGGCGGCAAGTACAAGATCGGCCGCAAGATCGGCTCGGGCGGAATCGGCGTCGTGTACGCGGCCGAGCACACGACGCTCGGCCACGAGGTCGCGGTGAAGGTGCTCCGCGGCGCCGCCGCGCGTGACGGCAGCGAGATCGCCCGCCTGCGTCGCGAGGCGTACATCCAAGTTCACATCGAGCACCCCAACGTCGCGCGCGTCATGGATCTGGACCAGATGCCGGACGGCTCGATCTACGTCGTCATGGAGCGACTCATCGGCCGCTCGCTCGCCGACAAGCTCGCGCGCGACGGGCTGCTCACCCCCGGGTTCGCGATCCCGGTCTTCATCGGCGTCTGCGGCGCGCTCGCGGCGGCGCACGCCAAGGGCGTCGTCCACCGCGATTTGAAGCCTGGCAACGTGTTTCTTTGCGACGACGGCGTCGCCAAGGTCCTCGACTTCGGCATGAGCAAGCTGCACACCGCCGAGGCGCTGACGCAGACGGGCTACACGCTCGGCACGCCGGAGTACATGGCGCCCGAGCAGTGCATCGGCGCGCAGGTCGAGCCGCGCACCGACGTCTACGCGCTCGGCGTGCTCATGTACGAGGCGCTCACCGGCGAGCTGCCGATCATCGCGCAGAGCCGCCGCGAGCTGCTCGATCTGCACCAGCGGCAGGTCCCCATCCCGATGCCGCAGCGCCGCCCCGATCTGGCGATCCCCGAGGCGCTCGACGCGATCGTGATGAAGTGCCTGAAGAAGCGCGTCAACGACCGCCCGAAGGGTGCCGGCGAAGTGCAGGCGATGCTCGAGCAGATCCCGCTCACCGGCCTCCCCACGACGTACCCGGCTTCCGTGAGCCGCCGCGCGCCGAGCGCGCCCTTGGACGCGACGAAGACCGCGCTCAAAGAGCCCAACGTCCCGAAGGACGTAAGCACGCTGGCGGCGATGCCGTCGAGCGCGCCCCCTCCGCCGCCGCGTGGTGACGAAGAAGACCTCTAGGCCGCGGTAGACGTCAGCTCCGCAGGAGCCACACGAGGCCCGCGATGCTCATCGCGATGACGAACGTGGCCGCGGCGACGACGGCGAGATCCGTCGCCGACCAGCCGCCGCGCGTGCGCACCGTGGCCTTCGACGCGGCGGCCGACGAAGTGACGCTCTTCGGCGGGGCCAGCTCGGCGATCGGCGCAGCGGCGGAGGGCCCTCGGCTCGGCGCCGCGCTGGGCGGCGGCGCTCCGGGCTCGGTCGGCGCGGCGACGGGGCGCGCGACGGAGACCGGCGCGGGCTCGGGCGGCACGTCGGCGTCGAGGACCGGCTCGTCGGCCGCGCCCTCGAGCGCGCCGAGCGCCGCCGCGACCGGCTCCTCGAGCGCGAGCACGGTGCGGCCCACGCGCATCATCAGCGCAGAGCGCCACGCGACGTCGCGATCGCGCGCGAGGCGCGACTCGCCGAGCAGCGCGCCGTTCTTCGACCCCGGATCGCGCGCGAGGACGACGGGCCCACGGCGCACGAGCTGCACGTGCTCGCGCGACGCGTCCGCGTCCGCGAGCGGAAGATCGCTCGCGTCGTCGCGGCCCACCAGGTACGCGCGCCCCTCCTCGAGGAGCGGCAGCACCGCGCCCGCGTCCGGGCCCTCGACGACGCGCACCTTCGGCACGACGTCGTCGCCCTGCTCCTCCATCGCCTGCGCCACCAGCATCAGCGCCAGCTCGCGCGTCGCCACGGCGAGGTCGCGCGTCGGCGGCGTCTGGTCGATGCGCACCTCCAGCCAGACGCGGCCGACGCGGACGAGATCGCCGGTCCGCAGCGTCCTCGGCGTCTGCGCGGCGAGCCTCACGCCGCCCACGAACGTACCGTTGGTGCTGCCCTCGTCGACGAGCGCGTGCTTGCCTCCTTCGCCGCGGATCGTCGCGTGCCGCTGGCTGACGCTGGGGTCCGGTAGGCGGACGTCGCAGCCTTGCCCGCGCCCGATGACGACCCGCGCGCCATCGAACGTGAGCTCCGGAGGCGCTCCACCGCCTGCGCCGTCGCCGCCGGAAGCAGGCCACGCGGGCGCGACGGCGCCGGCAGAGGGCGCCACGACGGCGCTACGGACGAGGAGGGTGAGCGGCAAGGGGCGATCGCAATTTATTGCATGAAACAGGGCGCGATCCCGTCATACTGCATGGCGAGGTCTGAAATGATTCGACGGGGTTTTGCCGGAGCGGTTTTCGCGGTCCTCGCGCTGGTCTCCACGGTCGCGGTCGCCGACGGCAGCGTCAAGCAAGGCGCGCGGGACGCGCGTTCAGGTTCGGCCGCCGTCCTCGTGGGGGACGACGCGGCTCCCCGTGGCGATGCCGGCTTCCTCACCGTGACGACCGACCCTGCCGCCAAGCTCGAGATCGACGGCGCGGACACCGGCAAGACCACGCCGGTCGTGCGTCTGTCGCTCGCGTCCGGCAAGCACAAGGTCACAGTCACGTCGCTCGACGGGAAGACGAAGCGGACGTTGGGCGTCACGATCGTGGCCGGCGAAGAGAAGCGCCTGACCGTCAACCTCTAGCGGCCTCTCGCGGCGGCTCTGGGTCTCGCTCTCGCTCGTCTCGCGCTAGTCGGGCATCAAGCTCGGCGTCGCCGGGCGCAGCTCGGCGGCGTGCGCTTCGAGCCATTGGATGACGTCTTCGGCGACGTCGCGCCCCGCGTGCTGCGACAGCTCCTGGATGCCCGTCGGCGACGTCACGTTCACCTCCGTGAGCTTGCCGCCGATGAAATCGAGGCCGACGAAGACGAGCCCGTCGGCGCGCAGACGCGGCGCCATGTCGGCGACGACCGCGCGCTCTTCCGCGGTCACCTCGCACTTCTCGACGCGCCCGCCGACGTGGATGTTCGAGCGCAGATCGTCCGAGCGGGGGACGCGGTTGATGCCGCCGAGCACGTTGCCCTCGAGCAGGATGACGCGCTTGTCCCCTTTGGTGACGGCGGGCAGATACTCCTGCACCATCACCTCGAGCTGTCCCTCCCCGGTCAGGAGCTCCACGATCGCGCGGTTGTTCTTGTCGCCGTCGCTCAGCATCATGACGCCCGCGCCGCCCGCGCCGAAGAGCGGCTTGATGACGCCCTTGCCGCCGATCTGCTTCACGAAGTCGAAGATGCGATCGGGGCTCGCGGTCACGAGCGTCCGCGGCATGTGCCGGGCGAAGTGGAGGGCGTAGAGCTTCTCGTTCGCATCGCGGAGGCCGCGCGGATCGTTCAGGAGGACCGTGCGGCCGCGGACGCGCTCGAGCATGAGCGTGGCCAAGAGGTAGGCGGAGTCGAACGGCGGGTCCTTGCGAATGAGGACGGCCTCGACCTCGGCGAGGCGCACGTCGTAGGGCGCGCCGAACGAGAAGAAAGGCGCCGTGTCGGTGACGCGGAGATCGCGTACCTTGGCGTGGACGTCTCCGTCGACGATGTAGAGGTCCCGCGGCAAGCAGTGGAGCGCCGCGTGGCCCCTCCGCTGCGCCGCGCGCTTGAGCGCGAACGTCGTGTCCTTGTCCTGCAGAACCCGATCCATCGGATCCATCACGTAGACAAATCGCATGCGACCTTCCTCGTTCCTCTCGCCGTTCTCGACGCTTCGTGGGCGGGCCCGCAGCCTAACATCCCTCGCGCCGCTCGTGCCGGTGGCCGTCGCCGCGCTCCTCACGGCCGCGCTTCCCGCGCGCGCGGCGCACGCGCCGAGCGCCGAGGGCTCGCGCATCGCGGTGGCGACCGATCACGGCGACGCGACGCGCGCGGCCTTCGCCGTCCTCGCCGCCGGCGGGAACGCGGCCGACGCGGCGGTCACCGCCGCGCTCACGCTCGGGGTCGTCAGTCAGTCGTCGAGCGGCATCGGCGGCGGCGGCTTCGCGATGATCTACACCGCAAAGGATCAGAAGATCACCGTCCTCGACTTCCGCGAGTCGGCGCCCGCCAGGCTCGACGTCGAGGCGCTCAGCGCGCGCGAGCTTCGCGCCGAGGATCCGACGATGCGCGGCGTCGCCGTCGGCGTGCCCGGCGAGCCCGCCGGCCTCGAGCTCTTGCACCAGAGGTTCGGCAAGCGCTCGCTCGCCGAGGTCACCGCCCCCGCCGTCGCGCTCGCCGAGCGCGGCTTCTTCCTCGGGCGCAACATGGCGAACGTCACCCTCTTCATGAAGGACCGCATCGCGGCGTCCCCGGAGATTTCGGCCACGTTCGCGCCCGGCGGGAGCCCGCTCGCGTTCGGCGCGCTCGTCCGCCGGCCGGAGCTGGCGCGCACGCTCGCGCGCTTCGGCGCGGAGGGGAAGAAGCCGTTTTACACGGGCGACATCGCGGGCAAGATCGCCGCCGCGACGCAGCGGTTCGGCGGCCGCATGGAGGCGAGCGACCTCGCGGCGTACAAGGTGATCGAGCGCGAGCCGCTCGTGCGCACCGTCGACGGCCGCACGATCGCGACGATGCCGGCCCCCAGCGCCGGCGGCCTCATGCTCCTCGAGACGGCGATGATGTACGGCGCGAGCACCGCGTCGCCGCTCAAGGCGATGGGCTTCGGCTCGAGCGCGTACCTCCACACCGTCGCCGAGGCGATGCGCGGCGCGGTCGGCGATCGCGCGCGCTTTGCGAGCGATCCCGAGCTCGAGCCCGGCACGGGCGCGGCGTTCGAGGCGGCGCTCGATCCGAAGCAGCTCGCCGCGCGTCGCAAGCGCATCGACGCGCGCAAGACCCATAAATCCTCGGAGTTTCGCACGCGCGAGCAGGGCACGTCGCACCTCATCACCGCCGACGCCGAAGGCAACGTCGTGCTCCTGACGACGACGATCAACGTGCCGTTCGGCGCGAACATCGTCGCCGGCGACACGGGCATCGTGCTGAACGACGAGCTCGACGACTTCACGCGGCCGAAGGACATCGCCGGTTTCGGCGTCGTCGGCCTCGGCCCAAACCGCGCGCGCCCCGGCGCCCGCCCGGTGTCCAGCATGACGCCGACGCTCGTGCTCGAGAACGGCCTGCCGATCCTCGCCCTCGGCGGCAGCGGCGGCGAGCGCATCGCGACCGAGGTGACGCAGATGACGATGTGCCGCCTCGTCTTCGAGCTCGACCCGAGCGCGTGCCTCGCGGCGTCGCGCATCCACGTGAGCGGGATGGGCGAGATGACCGTCGAGCCGGACCTCGCGCTCGACGTCCGCGCCGGCCTCAAGGCGCGCGGCGAGACGGTGAAGGAGGTCGCGCTGCCGATCCAGCCGGCGGTGCAGATGATCGCGTGGGAGCGCGCGGGCGCGCTGCGCATTCTCGCCGCGTCGGACCCGCGGAAGGCGGGCTTCGCCGCAGCGCAGTAGCCGCGCGCGGCCCGAAGCCAGACTAGCGGCGCGCGTCAGTCCTGATCGGTCAGCGCCGCGAGCTCGGCGCTCGGGTCGAGGTCGAGATCGCTCGCGACCGCGTAGCCGACGCCGCGGTTCTGCGTCACCGCGACCGAGTAGCCGTTCGCGCGGCCGACGCGCACCTGCGCGGTGCCGACGGCCCGCGCCTGAAGCATGTCGCTGTCGCCGACCTGAATCTTGCGCGGATCGTAGATGAAGACGCTCACCCGCTGCGCGCCCGCTCCGTCGCCGAGGCGGTACTCGAGGAGGGCCGTGCGCTGGTCGCGCACAGGCATCAGCCGCCCGCCGACGAGGTGCGCGCGCTGGGTGTTGTACTTGTTGAACGACGGCGGCCGCACCGGCACGCCGACGTACTGTTCGAGGCCGCGCACGGACGCCGCGTCGGTGCGCTCCATGGGCCACCTTCCCGAGTGCATCTCGCCGAACGCGGCGAGCGGATCATTCGCCAGCCCCGCGGCGCGCGCGTTCGCGCTCACGTCGCGCGAGGGCGAGTGGGCGATCGAGCCCCACACGATCGCGAGCGCCGCGGCGCTCGTCAGCGGCACCATCGTGCGCCACCCGAAGAACTTGCTGCCTTCGCCGCCGGCGGCCGCGGCTGCAAGCGGCAGCGTCGCGATGACGCTCTCGCGACGCTCGGCCTCGCGCGTCTTTGCCTCGCCGCGGGCCCGCTCGCCGTTCATCGCGGCGAGCATGCGCGCGCGCATCGCGCTCTTCTGCTCGGAGTCTTGCGACCCCTCGAGGCGGACGACCTTCTTCACCGTGCCACGCAGCGCGCGGTCGAGCGCGATGCGCTCGCGGCAAGTCTCGCACTCGGCGACGTGACCCTCGACCTCGAGCAGCTTGCTCGCATCGAGCTCGCCGTCGACGTACGCGCCGAGCACGTGCGCAAACTTCTGGCACACGCGCGAGACGGGGGTATCGGGAAATTGCGGGGACTTGTTCATCGATTGGCTATGCGGCCCCCTTCTTCCGCGCGCGGTAGGCGTTGAGGTCGGCGGGCTCGGTCTTCTTGGTGGTGGCGTCCGTCAGGTCCTCTCCCTTCACGATACCCATGGCGAGGGCGTGAGAGTAGAGGGCCTTTTGCAGAAGCTTCCGGCCGCGGTGCAGGCGGCTCATCACGGTGCCGATCGGGCAGCCCATGATTTCGGAGATCTCCTCGTAGGAGAACTCCTCCACATCGCACAGGATGACGGCGAGCCTGAACTCGGTCGGCAACGCGTCGAGCGCCCTCCGAATCTCGCCCTCGACGATCGGCTGCAGGGCGATCGTCTCCGGATCGCGCAGCTGACGCATCGTCGACGCGCTCACCCAGCCGTCGACCAGCGGATCGGCGTCGGGGCCTTCCATGATCTGACGCTCGAGACCGCCGCGGCGGTACTTGTTGATGAACGTGTTGGTCAGGATGCGGAAGAGCCACGCCTTCAGGTTCGTCCCGGCGCAGAATTGGTGCTTTGCGCGCATGGCCTTCACGAGGGCGTCCTGCACGAGATCTTGCGCCTCGGTGGGGTTCCGCGTGAGGCGGCACGCCACGGCGTACATCCCGTCGAGGTGCATGACGCAGTCCTCGGAGAAGCTATCGGTATCTTTGGTCATTGCGCCGGAAGACGGCATCGGAGAACCGCGCCTTTCTATCCCCTCCCAACCTGGCGAGGGGCGTACCTATTCCCAATGCGAGCGCCGTGCCGAGCTTGAGCCCCGGGCCGGCCATGCGGAAGTTAGGTACGCGCGGCGCTCACGCAAGTGCTGGCGCGATCAATCTTTTTTGGTAGCGGCCTTGAGCTTCGTCTCGAGCTCATCGATCCGCTGCGAGAGGCGCTTCACTTCGAGCTGCAGGTGCTGCCAGGGCAGCAGATTGGGCAGAACCGCTTTGATTCGCTCGTCAATCTGGTGCTGCCAGTCTTCGAGCTTTCCTTTTGCCTGATCGACAATGCTCGAGGATTTCTGGCCATCGGGCTTCCCGTCGGGGAGATCCTTCTCGTCGCGCCCGTCGCGCGCGCCCGGGATCAGCCGGCCGATAGGGCCTTCGCGGAGCTGCGTCAGCACCGTCTCGGTGCGCTGGTGAATGAGCGCTTTGAGCGTCTGCAGCGGGACGTTCTTGGAGTTCTTCTGCTCTTCGTAGACGATCTGGGCGAGGGTGACCTCGGTGAGATCGTCCTTGGTGTTGTTGTCGATGATCTGCACCTCCTCGGCATTTCGCACCATCTCGGCGATCTGCAGGAGCGTGACGTACCGACTGTCCTTCGTGTCATAGAGCTTCCGGTTCGAGTAGCGCTTGATGACGCGGCGCGGTCGTTCGGCGGAGCCTTCCGGCACTTCGGGCTTGGAATCCACAGGACCAGGGTACCATAACGCAGGGAGTCAAGCGCCGTGACGCGACAAGGTGACGAAACGGCCCGCATCGCGGTGGCGCTCGCTGACGTTTCGGCAACGTATTCCCACGCGTCCGCCGCGTCGAATGCCGGGAAGGAGGCGCCGCTCTCGGGGGTTTCCTTCACGGTCGCCGCGGGCGAGCTCGCGTGCGTCCTCGGACCCAACGGCGCCGGCAAGTCGACGCTGCTCCGCGTGATGAGCGGGACGCTCGCGCCACGGGCGGGAACGGTCTCGCTCCTCGGAGAGCCGCTCGCCGCGTGGGACCGCGCGCGCATCGCGCGGCACGTCGCCGTCGTGCCGCAGACGAGCGAGGTGGCCTTCGGGTACGCGGTGCGGGACGTCGTCCTGATGGGCCGCGCGCCGCACCAGAACGCGTGGATGCGCCCCTCGGACGAGGACGCGCGCGTCGTGGACGAGGCGCTCGAGCGATGCGACCTCGGCGCGCTCGCCGCGCGCCCGGTCGACCAGCTCTCGGGCGGCGAGCAGAAGCGAGTCGCCATCGCCCGCGCGCTCGCGCAGAAGCCGCAGCTGCTCCTGCTCGACGAGCCGGGTGCCTTCCTCGACGTGCGGCACCAGGTGATGCTCTACGATCTGCTCGACGAGATCCGCGCCGGCGGCGTGGCGTGCGTCGTCGTCATGCACGATCTGAACGTCGCCGCGCAGTACGCCACGCAGGTGCTCTTGATGAAGCGCGGCCGACTCGTCGCGTCGGGCGGCATCGACCAGGTGATGACGTACGCGCGCCTGAAGGAGACGTTCGACGCCGACCTTTACTGCGGGGTGAACGACGTCAACGGGACGCGCTTCTTCCTCCCGATGCGCGGGCGCGCCGTCTGAGCGATTCCCGGTAACGCGTTCGGATCAGACGCGGCTCAGGGGCGGCTCAGGGGCGAATCAGGGGCGAATCAGAGGCGACTCAGAGGGCGGCGGTGACGAGGCGCTCGAGCTCGGCGTCGGTTGTCACGCCGGTGCGGACGGCGAGGACTTTGCCCTCCTTCGACACGAGCACGATCGTGGGCAGGTTCTCGACGCCGTACTTCGGAGCGACGGTGTCGGGATCGTAGGCGATGGGAAACGTGATGCCGTGCGCCTTCACCCACGGCGCGGCGCGGCCGGGCGCGTCGCTCGTGTTCACGCCGACGACCACGAGCCCCTTCTCCTTGAAGCGCTGCGCGACCTTGTTCACGATCGGCGCCTCCGCCTGGCACGGGCCGCACCACGTCGCCCAGAAATCGAGGAGCACCGGCTTGCCCTTGAACTCCGCGAGCGCGACCGTCGGGGTCTCGCCGTTGGCGACGAGATCGAGCGTGAAGTCCGGCGCGTCCTTACCGACGAAGGCCGACTGCGAGGGCGAGAAGAGGCGCGGCAGGACCGCGAACGCGAAGAGCATCGCGAGCAAGATCCCCACGAGGCTGAGGGGGTAGAGCACCTTGCCCTCGTCGGTCGCCGCGGCCGTCACCATCGCTCTTCGTGTAGCACGTCTACCGCGTCGAGGCCGGCGGCGCGGCGTCCGGACCGCTGAGCTCGGCGCGCGACGCGCGGCCGCGCGCGGCCATCGTCGCGAGCGTCTCGAGGCCGGGCAGGTGCACGACGAAGCGCGCGCCGCCCAGGTCCTTGCTCGCGCCGGCTTCGATCGCGCCGTTGTGCTCGACGACGATCTTCTTCACGATCGCGAGGCCAAGCCCGGTGCCGTCGGACTTCGTCGTGAAGTACGGATCGAACACGCGCGCGAGCGCGTCCTCGGGGACGCCTGGCCCGTCGTCCTCGACCTCGATCGCCGTGCCGGTTCCGTCGGCGTGCGCGCTCACGACGACGTTGCCGATGACGCCCTCGCGGCCCTTCTTCGCGTCGCGGATGGCCTGCACCGCGTTGCGCACCAGATTTACGATCACGCGGCGGAGCATCTGGCGATCGATCGCCGCGCGGAGCGAGCCGTCGGGCAGGCGCCAAGTGATGGTCACGTTCGGCGCGTCGATCGGCTCGGCGTCGGGCGAGTCGGCGCCGAGCGACGCGTCCTCGAGGTGAGCGAGCTGCTCGGAGCACTCGCTGAGAAAATCGCGCAGATCGTTCTCCTTCAGCTCGGCCTGCGGCAGGCGCGCGAAGTTCGAGAAGTTGCCCACGAGGCGGCGCAGCGTCCCGACCTCCTCCTCGACGATCTCGAGCGTCGTGTCGAGCAGCGCGCGGTACTTGACGTCCTCGCCGCCGTACTTGCGGTGACACTCCTGCACGGCGAGCTGGATGGGCGTGAGCGGGTTCTTGATCTCGTGGGCGAGGCGCTTGGCCATCTCCTGCCACGCGCCGATGCGCTGCAGGTACTCGATGCGCGCGCGCGACTGGGCCATGTCGCCGAGCATGCGGTTGAAGGTCTGCGCGAGATCGGTGAGCTCGTCGGAGCCGGTCACCGGCACGCGCACGGACAGGTCGCCCTCGGCGACGAGGTTGATGGCCGCCGCGAGCCGGTTGATGCGCCGCGTGACGCCGCGCGCGAGCAGCGTGCCGAGCACGACGGTCACGAGCATCGTCACGCAGAGGAGCGCCGCGAACGCATAGAGCGCGCCGCGGTACAGGTCGGAGCGCGAGTTCTCCATGTTGTGGTATTTTTTGACGACGTTGGCCGTGGAGTTCAGCTCGTCGAGGTGCTCGTCGAGGCGCGCCCGGTCGATGGCGAACATCGCGGTCATCTTGATCGCCGTCTTGTTGGCCGGGTCCTCGTAGACGGGGCGGTCGACGTTGAGCGTGCGCTCCGAGGCGTCGTCGACCTTGCGGCCGCGCGTGCGCTCCGCGAGCGTCGCGTGATGGACCTCGTCGCCGGCGTCGCCCGTGCGCACCTCGGCGATCGTGAGCGACACGAGCTCGGGGAAGCGCGGGAAGAGCGCGTCCAGCTGCACCTCGATGAGCGCGCCGTTGCGCGTCTTGCACGCCTCACGGAGAAGCTCGTCGGTCGCGATCGCGTCGGTCTGGTGGCGCATGTCCGCCTTGATGGCGGCGACGTAGTCCTTGTAGAGCGCCGCGCCGCGATCGAGCTGGCGGCCGACCTCCGGATCGAACCAGATGGCCGACGCGTAGCTGAAGAGGAAGTTCGCCAAGAGGAGCGCCGCCGCGAGCGGCAAGATCGCCGTGAACAAGACGACGAGCGCGAGCCTTCGCTCGGTTTTCCCAGGCAATCGCAGCGCCACGCCAGCCACGGGGGGAGTGTACACTCCCAGCTGGGATGCAGCTCTTGCAGGTTCGGCTCGTCGGGGTCGGTCCGTTCGAGGACCTGACGCTCCCCCTCGCGGAGGAGGGCGGCGTGCCGCGTCGGCTCACCGTCCTCCTGGGCGCCGGCGGCGTCGGCAAGACGTCGCTTCTGGCGGCGATCGCCTCGACGCGGCCCGGCTCCGCGCTCCCGACGCGACCGCGCGCGGGCGGGGCGGCTCCTTCGTTCGTCGTGGCGGACTGGGCGCTAGGAGACGACGACCCCTTGCGGCCGCACCCGCTCCGCGTCGCGAGCCCGAACGCGGCCCTCGAGGAGCGCGAGGACGAGGTGGCGCTACGGCGGCGCGAGCAGGCGCTGTTCGAGCGCCGCGCGACCGAGGGCGGCTTCGCGCTCGTCGGCTTCTCGGCCGTCCGCGCGCTCGCGCGCGCTCCCTTGTCCCTGTCGCCGGGCGAGCGCGCGGCGGTCTCGCGCTACGACCCGCGCGCCGTCGTCACGTTCGACGATCCGACCCGCGCCGACGTGGCGCGGGAGACCAAGCTCGCGCTCTCCGTCGCGTCCGTCCGCGCGTCTCTCGGCGGGCCTCGCGCGCTCGACGACGCGCTGCGCGAGGTCGCCCGCGCGCTCGAGCCGTTCACCGGCTGCGCGTACCTGGGCGCCGATCCCCAGACGTTCGAGCCGACGTTCGACGCCGGCGGCGGCGCGCGCGCTTCCTACGACGAGCTGCCCGCGAGCGCGCGCTCGACGCTCGCGTTCGGCGTGCTCACCGCCCGCGCGCTCGCGGCCGCGTACCCCGCGCAGCCGCCGCGCGAGAGCGAGGGGGTGGCGCTCATCGACGAGGTGGAGCTCCACCAGGAGCCCGAGGCCGCGCGCGCCATCGTGCCTGCGCTGACGGCGCTCTTCCCGCGCGTGCAGTGGCTCGTCAGCACGCAGCAGCCGGCGGTCGCGCTCGCGTGCGACGCCGCGAACGTCTTCGCGCTGCGCCGTCTTGCGAGCGGCGCGAAGGTCGAGCTCGAGTCCGGCACGATCCACTGACGCCCAGGAACCCCACCACTCACGGCCCCCACCAGAGCAGCTCGTGCGTCTGCGCGCGCTTGTCGACGCTCACGATGACCTCGAGCTTCGCCCCGCCGTCCGCCGCGCGCACGAGCGGCTCGGGGAACGCGTCGCAGGGCCAGTAAGCGGCCTTCTCGAAGCCGGCGGCCGTGAGCCAGAAGACGTGCAGGCCGCTCTCGCCGAGGCCGTAGACGAGCAGCATTCGACCCTCGCCGAGCCAGAGGAAGTCGAGCCACTTGAAGCCGAGCTCCGCGAAGCGCTCCGCGCTCGGGAAGTGCTCGCCGACGTCGCGCAGCTCGGGGAGGTGCGCCTTGAGGTGCTTGTAGAGTACATCGTAGCGAACGCCCTTCGCGATGCGCGGCAGGCGCCGGTCCGGCGGCGCGAGGATCGGGAGCGCCTCGGGCGTCGCGCATGGGATCTCGACGAGGGCGCGGTAGCGGTCGGCGAGCGTCTCCGTCGCGTCGTCGGCGAGCGAGCGCAGCCACCAGTGGAAGACCGCGAGCTCCGCCTCGCCGGCGCGCGAGGCGAGGAAGACGAGGCTCTCCCAGAGCGGGCGCCGCACGCGCCACACGCCGCCGTGGTTGTTGACGACGCACGCGCCGACGTACGCCGCGCCGTGAACGACGGCGTTGAAGAGGGCGCTCTCGGCGCTGCCGAGAGGCCCCATCGCGAGCCATCGATCGCGTATGGCCGGCGTGAGCGCCGCGCTGAGCCGGTGAACGCTCGCGTCGGTGCCGTCGAGGAGGGGCGCGCCGTCGCCGAACAGCGCCGGCGCGTTCGCCACGAAGAGCGCCGCCGCCTCGTCCAGGTGGCGCGTGATGTGTGGGTTGTTCGCCGGGTTCGCGTCGGCGCGCCGCGCCCGGGCGAGGTCCGCGCGCGCGTCGGGCGGGTAGAGCGAGAGGAACGCGTCGCGCAGCAGCGACTCCGCCGTGATCTTCAGGGGCGACACGGGCGAATCCGTAGCACGCGGAGCCCCTTCGACGAAGGCGCGTTGGCTCGCGTTCCTCCGAAAGAGCGGCTACCTTCGCGCCGTGTTCACAGCGGACGTGCGCTTCGAGGGGTGGACGACGGAGGCCTGGCAGCGCTTCCTGCACCTCTGGAAGCCGCGCGCCTCGCCCGATCGCGAGGCGACCCGCCCGCGCGGCGGCGTCTTCGCCATCCACGAGGCGGGCCGCCTGCGAAAGCTCCTGCACACGCGCACCGGCCGGCTCGACCTGAAAGCGACCGCGTGGCCCGTCCCGCTCTCCGAGCTCTGCGCGCAGCACACGGCGAGCTGGGCGCTCGCGGGCCACTCCGGCGCGCTCGAGGAGGTCATGGAGCGCTTCGGCGGCCGCGCGCGCCGCTCGGACGATCTCGCCGCGCAGTCCCTGACCCTCGTCCAGATCGCGCGCGAGATGATCAACGAGGGGGCGATCGAGCTCTGGCCGCCGCGACTCCAAGGCGTCCCGGTGCCGACCGACGCGATGGTCCGCCGCGCCATCGACGCGCTCTGCGCGGACGGCCGCTGCATCGCGCTCGGGATGTTCAAAGATGGGGATTTGTGGACCGGCTTCGTCGCGCGGCGGCGGGGCGCAGGCTTCGACGTCATCGCCGGCCCCGACGACCTGCGCCACCACATGGGCCTCTTGAGCGGCGATTGGCGGCGCGACTATCGCCACTTCGTTCGCGCCGTCGAGGACGCGTACGCGCCGCTGTCGTTCGGCTGCTTCGCGGAGGTCGACACGTTCCGCGCGCTGCAGGTCGACGCGCGACCCGGCGCGTGGGGCCGCGCCGTCGCCGTCCGCGACGTGATCGTCTCGCCCATCCCGACGCCCATCGGCCTCGCGCTCGGCGTCGACGGCGCGCGCTATGCGTTCGAGAACCTGAAGCGCGTCACCGGCCGCATCGGCCCGTTGGCGCGCCTCGATCCCGTGCTCGCGTCGCTGCGCGCGCACCTCGGTAGCGCCGCGGGCGAGAAGGACGTGTCGAGCGTCCTCGGCTTCGACCCGATGGCCGCGCTCCGGCAGCTCCTCCGGCGCTAGTTCAGCGGGTGCACCGTCGACGTCGAGCGGCTCAGTCGGTCGCGGCGTCGACGTCGGGGCCGCCTGAATCGGCCGCGTCGGCGTCGATCGCGGCATCGGCCGCCGCGCCCTCGCGAGCGGCGTCCGCCGCGCCGGCGTCGGTCAGGACCCCGCCGTCGCTCGCGCACGACGGACCGTTCGTGTAGACGTCGATCGCGCGCGCGCAGTCCGGGTCGGCGCCGGACGTGTCGAAGAACGGCGGGAACGGCTCGCACTCGCTGCTCACCCAGAGGTCTGGCGCGCCGCCGTCGGCGCGCGTCGACACGAGGCACACGATCGCGCAGAGCGAGCCGGGGTTGGTGCCATCGACGACGTCCAGCGACGCGATCGGGTTCACGCACCCGCGCGCGCGATCGAAGCGTCGCGCCGGGTAGAGGTGATCGGGGGTGCCGCACGCGACGGCGACGACGATCCCGACGAGCGGGATCACCGCCGCGAGCGGCGCGCCGAGCCGGCTCATGTCGACGGCGGCTCGATGACCTTGATCTTCAGCTCCACGAGCTGCTCGGGCGACGCCTTGCTGGGCGCGTCGGTCATCAGATCGGTGCCCTTCTGCGTCTTGGGGAACGGGATGACGTCGCGCAGGCTGTCGGCGCCGGACAAGAGCATCGCCAGGCGGTCCATGCCGACGGCGATGCCCCCGTGCGGCGGCGCCCCGAACCGCAGCGCGTCGAGGAGGAAGCCGAACTTCGCGCGCGCGTCCTCGTCGGAGATGCCGAGCGCGCGGAACACCTTCGACTGAACCGCCGGATCGTGAAGGCGGATGGAGCCGCCGCCGATTTCGAACCCGTTCAAGACGAGGTCGTAGCGGTAGCAGAGCACCTTGCCGGGATCGGTCTCGAGCAGCGCGACGCAGTCGTCGTGCGGGCGCGTGAAGGCGTGGTGCGCGGCGGCCCACGTCTTCTTGTCGTCGTCGTACTCGAAGAGGGGAGGGTTCACGACCCAGAGGAAGTTCCACTTTCCGCCGTGGCCGACGTCCGGAATGAGCCCGAGCTTCTTGCCGAGGTGGACGCGGAGGTTCGCCATCACCGTCTGCACGGTGCTCTCCTTGCCGAACTGGAAGAGGAGGAGGTCTCCGGACTGCGCGCCGGTCGCCGCGTTGATCGCGTCGCGGCACTCGGGGGTGATCGTCTTGGCGAGCGGCGACTGCGTCCAGCCGAGGACGCCGTCCTTCGCTTCGACCTTCGCGCGCGCCAGCCCCTTGGCGCCCATGCCCTTCACGAACTCCTCGAGCTTGTCGACCTCGGCGCGCGAGAGCTTGGTCGCGAGCTCCGCGGGGATGCGCAGCGCCTTGACGATCTCGGCGGGCAGATCCTCCCGGTACTGGCCGCTCTTGAATTTCTCGGCGATCGGCGCCCAGAACGGGATGCCGCCGCCCCCGTGGGCGACGACGATCTTGGTGAGATCGGCGTGCGGCATGCCGAAGCGGAGATCCGGCTTGTCGTTGCCGTAGTGGCCCATCGACTCCTCGAACGGCATCTGCGGAAAGCGGCCGCTCGGATAGAGCTCGTGGAGATCGACGCCGAGGACGGTCTTCCAGATCTTGAAGACGAGGCCCTCCATCGTGCGGAAGACGTCGTCTTGGTTCACGAACGACATCTCGACGTCGATCTGCGTGAACTCCGGCTGGCGATCGAGGCGCAGGTCCTCGTCGCGGAAGCATTTGACGATCTGGAAATACTTGTCGAAGCCCGCCACCATGTAGAGCTGCTTGAAGAGCTGCGGGCTCTCGGCGAGGGCGAAGAATTTCCCGGTGTTCATGCGGCTCGGGACGAGGAAGTTGCGCGCTCCGCCCGGCGTGTACTTCACCATCACCGGCGTCTCGAGCTCGAGGAAGCCGGCCTCGTCGAAGTAGCGGCGCGTCTCCTGATGGATGCGATGGCGGACGCGGAGCGTCTTCTGCAGCGGCGCGCGGCGGAGATCGAGGTACCGGTACTGAAGGCGCTTCTCCTCGCCGGTCTCCGTCTGGTCGGTGATCTCGAAGGGCGGCGTGTCGGACTTGTTGAACACGTTCAACTCGACGACGCGAACCTCGATCTCGCCCGTCGCCAGGCGCGGGTTCTTGTTGCCGCCGCGGCTGACGACGACGCCGCGCACGCCGATCACCCACTCGCTGCGCAGCGCCTGCGCCGCGTCGTGCGCGGCCTTCGGCTGCGCGTCGTGGCCCTTCATGTCGGGGTCGAAGACGAGCTGCGTGATGCCCTCGCGATCGCGCAGATCGACGAACACGCAGCCGCCGTGATCACGGTAGCTCGCCACCCAGCCGAAGAGGACGACCTCCTTGCCTTCGTCGCTGGCGCGAAGGGCGGCGCAGTGGTGGGTGCGTTTCAGCTCGTCGATGAACCTGGCCACGAGGGACCTCCGGGGAAGGCGGAAAGGGACGCCATGCTAGCACCCTGCTTCGCGGGCGGGGACCGGCTCCCTAATTTGTCCGACGGCCGCTCTGCGTCGTAAGACGGAAGCCGTGCCTCGCGCCGCCGACGAGCCTGAGCCCCGCGTGGGCGCGCGCGGCGTCGCGTGGGCGCGCGCGCTCTCGGTGAGCCTGCCGGCGGTCCTGGCCGCTCTGCACGTCGAGGCGCTCCCCGATGCCGCGCACGATCTCGGCGTGGCGCGCGGCGTCGGCTTCGGGTGGACCGGCGCGCTGCGCGGGCTCGACGTCCTCGTGTCCGCGCTCTTGGCGTGGCTACCCGTCGGCACCCGCGCATTTCGCGCGGGTCTCGGGAGCGCGGTGGTGTGCGGCGTGACGGCAGGGCTCGTCTTCGAGCTCGCGTGGGCGCTCGTCGCGGCCGCCGCGCCGCGGGCGGCGCGCCTCGGGCCCGCCGCCGCAGCGGCCGCCGCCCTCACGTGCGGCATGTCGGTCGCGTGGCAGCTCGAGGCGGCGACTGCGGGCGGCTCGGTGCTCGGAGCAGCGCTCGTGCTCGCGCCGCTCGTGCTCCTCACACGCGTGCGCACGCTGGATTTAGAGAGCGCGCCGCTCGCGTCGCTCGGGCTCATGCTCGGGCTCGCGGCGACCTACGAGCCGCTCGTCGCGCTCGGGTCGCTCGCGGCGTGCGCGGCGTTCGCGGTCGTGGCGACGCGCGCGGGGGACGCGGCGCGCAAGGACGCGCCCCCGCGGCCAATGAGCGCGCGCGCGCTCCTGCCGCTCGCGACCGCCGCCGTCGGCGCGGCGGCGCCGGCGTTCGCGCTGCTCCGCGGGCGCGCGGACGCTCGCCTCGCGCTGCCACGCGGGATCTTCGCGTCGCCGCTCGGCGAGGCGGGCGCGTCACCGCGCGGCTCGCCGGTCTCTTTCGTGGTCTCCGAGCTCGGCTGGGCCATGGCGGCGCTCGCGCTCGGCGGTCTCGTCCTCGCGCTCCGCGCGCCGCGCGCGCGCCCGCTCGCGGCAGGCCTCACCGCGATCGCGCTCGTCGGCCTCGGCGCGGCGGGCCTCGGCGCGCCCGTCGGC
>JAYVXL010000040.1:0-9067 GCA_043785185.1 Myxococcales bacterium | reverse complement strand
CGGGCTCATGTGCCGAGCAGTGTACGCGCAGTTCCGAGCGTGGTCTTGCCGGCTCTACGCACGTCGCGGGGCGTCCCGCCGAGCTCATGATGCCAGGCGCGTCGCAAGTGGTGCGCCGAGGAGAAACCCGAGCGGACCGCCACTTGCTCGACCGACGACGAGGGATCGGAGAGCAACGTGCGCGCGACCTCCACCCGAATCCGCCGGAGGTAGGCGAGCGGCGCGACGCCCGCGTGGCGTGAAAACAAGCGCGCGAGATGGCGCTCGCCGACATGAGCCACCGACGCCATCCGCGAGACGGTCCAGGGCTCGGCCGGCGCCTGCGCGTCCTGGATGCGGTGCACCGCGGGGTGGAGGTGATTGCGGTGCGCCAGCCACGCCGAGAGTTGAGGATCGGACCCCGCCCGCCGCGCGAAGACGACCATCTCTCGCGCGACGGCGAATGCGCCCACCCGAACCAGCAAGATCCGTTCGTCCTCTACATGACGGCGCTCGCCGCGGAGGGTCAGGGCGATGCGGCCAAGGCGAAGGAGCTGGCCCGACGGGCGGCCGACATGCACATCCTGCCGACGCTGAATTACGTCATCATCCGAGCCAAGGCGCAGCACATGGCCGGGGAGTACGCGCCGACACCTCGATGATCGCGCGCGCGGGTCGGCGCGAGGTCGCCTGCACCCATCGTGACCGACGCGCCGGGCGCGACTGGAGGCTTACTTCGTCCAGACCCTCACCCAGTCGACGCGCATGGTCCAACCATCGGACCCTATGATGACCGGCCAGTGCTGACCGTCCGCGACCTTGAAGAGCGGATTGTCGGCATACGAATTTCTGTCCGTCGTCACCGCGTCATTGAAGTAGACGTCGATTCCAGAGCCGGGAACCCAGAGTGTGCCGATCGTGTTGAACGTATTTTTCCAATCGGTGGTATGCGGCACGTTCACAACGAAGTTGTTATTGGTGTATGCGATCCCGCCGTTGACCCACTGGTGGATTGCGCCGCCGAATCCAAACACGTTGCCGTCGTACGGCTTGGTGTCGTACTCGAAGAAGTCGACCTCGATGAACTCCGACGCGTTGCCGTACAGGTGCTCCGCGGCCATGCTCCAGACCGACGGCCAGCCCGCGCCGCCCGCGTTGGGATCGAAGCTGACGCTGAACTCGAAGTAGGCGCCGCCCGTGGGCGCGAACCCATGCCAACCTCCGGCGCCGTCTCCGCAGATCGACACGAGCCCCATGTTCGGTCCGGTCTGCGAAGAAATGGTCAGCACCGAGTCGGCGACGCTGAAGTTGCTGGCCGGTAGCGTGGGATAGCCGAAGGGCAGACGACGATAGAAATTGAAGCCGGGTGCGCCGGTGTCGTTCACGTCGATGCCCGCGGCCGACGTGAACTCCTCGTCGAACGAGAGCTTCGTGTAGCCGGCGGCGACGGCGGCGGGAGGCGGGGTGGGGCCTCCGCCTCCGTCCGGCCCTCCGACGAACAACATGGACACGTCCCGCGCGTCATCGTGCCACACGCCCTGGGCGTCCTCGTACGTGGCGTAGACGTCCCATGCGCCTCGAGGATCGCTCGTCTGAAACGTTCGCGAGGCTTCGAGCGTCATCGACGCTCCGGCCGCGATCGTCGCCGCGCCCTTCGTCGGCGCGAAGTCGGAGTACGGTCCTCCGCCGTGCGACCCGCCGGGTGGCCGGCCCGCGATGACGATGTCCTTCACCGAGACCGCCGACGCCGTCGCGTTGGTGTAGGTCACGCGGGCGGTGACGGTTTCCCCGGGCCTCGGGTTCGTGTTGCTGAGTTCGAGCGCGGACGAGACGGCGAACGTCCCGGCCGTCGTGGCGTGGTAGTCCAAAAAGACGCTGTGCGGATCGTCGTGCCACACGCCCATGGCGTCTTCGTAGGTGGCGTAGGCCTCCCAGGAACCGAACGGGTCGGAGGCGCCGAACGCGCGCGACGCCGTCATCGTGACCGACGCGCCGGGCGCGACGGTCGTGGCGCCTTGCGTTGGCGCGAAGTCCTGGTAAGGCCCGCCCGCGTGGGTGGCGCCCGGGGCACGCCCGGCGATGACCACCGCCCGGATCGAAACGGGCGCCGCCGTGGAGTTCGTGTACGTGACCGTGCCGGTCACCGTTTGGCCAGGCGTCGCCTCCGCCCGGTCCAGCGCCAGCGGCGTGAGGATGCCGAACGCCCCGGTCGGGCACGCGCTCTCCGCAGCCGCCAGCGATGCGGAGGACTCGCCTCCCGAACGCGTGCAGCTCGCCTGCGATCCGACCATGCAACCGAGACTGAGCGTGACCACCCATGCGCGTGAGATGACTTTCATGGCTTTCCTCCTGGTAGAATCCCCTCCTTGAGCACCGACCGTGCCACGCGCATCCCCCGAAAAAACAAGCCTTCCGTGCTTGGGGCGATCTCGCAGATCGCACCAGGCGCACACGGGAGATCGCACCCGCGTCATGGCCACGCCGGATGGATCGAGAGAGGCGGCGGAGGGTGAGGGCACAAAGCGCCATGCCATGGCCCGGGAAGCGATGGTGCGCGCTCGCGGCGCTCGCGTGCGCGGTGGCCTGTTGGCCGCCGCTCGACGACCTCGCGCACAGCCCCTCGGCGCGCGACGGCGGCGCGGCAGACACCGCGGTCACCACGTACCGCGGTGTCGTCCTCGCCGACACGCCTGTCGCCTATTGGCGGCTCGAGGAGTCTGCCGGACCGACGGCGCACGACGAGACCGGCAATCACCACGACGCGCAGTACGCGAGCAGCGGCATCACCTTCCACGAGCCCGGCGCGTTCGCCACGGGAGGGTACGGCGTCACGCTCGACGGCAAGAGCGGTCGCATCGTGGTCGGCAATCTGTTCGATTTTGCCGGGCGCGCGCCGTTCGCCGTCGAGGCGTGGATCCGCCCCACGGTGATCGACCAGGAATTTCGTCGCGTCTTCCAAAAGGAGGTGGAGGCCCCTGGAGGGCCCACCGACGGCTACGGGCTCGACGTCGACGACCGCGCCGATGGCCTCGGCTTTCATCGGACCGCGAACGGGGTGTCGCAAGTGGACCTCGGCCTCGTCCCTCCGCCGCCCAAATCGGTGTTCACGCACATCGTCGTCTCGTGCGACGGCACGACGGTGAGGCTCTTCGTCAACGGCGCAGAGGTCGCGAAGTCCCGACTCACCGGTGACGCGGTGACGACGCCGGCCCCGTTCATGTGGGGCGTGGCGGGCGGCGGCGGCGGCTTCTTCGGAGGGGAGCTCGACGAGCTCGCCGTGTACGACAAGGATCTCGTCGAGACCCGCGTGTCAGCGCACTACCTCGCCGGGAAGGGCGGGCCGTGAGAAGCGCCTCGCTACTTGCCGTGACGGGCGCGCAAGATCTGGAAGTAGCGGCGTGCGATCCCGGACGCTGCCGCAGCGCGAACGACGTTCCCGTCGTAGCGATCGAGGACGCGCTTTACGTAGCGCCGATCGAACTCGTCCACCACGATCTGACGCGCGCGCGCGAGCGGAAGCTCTAGGCCCAGCGCGCGCTCGACCACGTCGTCCTCTCGGCCCGGCGGCGCGGACGCGGGCCCCGCGTCCGCGGCCGCCCCCCCGCCCAGATCGGCCTCTCCAAGCGCGAGGTACCGCGCGATCGCGTTGTGGAGCTCCCTCACGTTGCCCGGCCAGGCGTAGTCCTCGAGCCGCTCGAGGAGCGAGCTCGGCAGCGCTTGGCCGTCGCCGCCCAGCGTGTGCCAGAAGTGCCGCGCGAGCACGCCGACGTCGCCCCGCCTCCGGCGGAGCGGCGGCAGCTCGACCCGCGCCACGGCCAGTCGATAGAACAGGTCGTCGCGAAACCGGCCGACGTGCACCTCGTGATCAAGATCGCGGCGCGTCGCCGCGATGATTCGGGCGTCGATGCGTGTCCACTGCGTCGACCCGACGCGTTGCACCTCCGAGCGCTCGATCGCGCGCAGGAGCTTGGGCTGGAGGGACAGGTCGAGCTCCCCGATCTCGTCGATGAGGAGCGTGCCACCGTGGGCCTCTTGGAACACCCCTTTGGTGCTCGCCACCGCGCCGGTAAAGGCGCCGCGCTCGTGGCCGAAGAGGGCCGACTCGAGCAGGCTCGGCGGCGACGTGGTGCAGTCGAACACCACGAACGGGCCGCGGGCGCGCGGGCTCGCCTCGTGGATCGCCTCCGCGAGGACTTCCTTGCCGGTGCCGGTCTCCCCTTCGATGACGAGCGGGACGTCGGCGAGCGCGATGCGCTTGCAGATGGGGTAGAGGCGTCGCATCTCCGGACTGGCGCCCACCATCCGGCCAAAGCGCATCTCCTCGGAGCGCGGCGTGGCCGCCGCCGACACGACGCGGTCGACACGAATCGTCGTGTCGCCGAGACGCAAGACCTCGCCGCCCATGAGATAGATCGCAGCGAACGCCATGCCGTTTGCGAACGTGCCGTTCTTCGATTGGAGATCGGTGAGCAGGAGGCCGCGCCCCGTGACCTCGAGGGAGGCGTGGCGTCGGGAGACCTGGCGATCGGTGAGGCGGAAATCGCAAGCCGGGCTCTGCCCGAAGAGGACCCGCGAGGGGAGCGTCCCGTCGAACGTGAACGCGAGGCCGCGATCGGGCCCTTCGGTCGCGGTGAAGCGAAACACCGCGCCCGGTGACGGCGAGAGCGCGGCGCCGGTGTTTCTGAGGACGGTCGAGGCCTCGTCGGGCTCTACATCGCGCGCGTCTGCCATGCCGTTATAAGGATACACGCCTTGGTGTAGGCTGCTTATGTGAGCGTACCGTCGTCTCGCGCGTCGGCGAGTGCGCCGGAGAGGGTCGAGCGCTACGTGCTCCATGGCGTCATTGCGTCGGGAGGCATGGGCGCCGTCCACTTCGCCGAGCTGCGCGGCGCCGCCGACTTCGTGCGGATCGTCGCGGCCAAGCGGCTGCACGCGCAGTTCGCCGCGGACCCGGAGTTCGTGGCGATGTTCCGCGACGAGGCCCGCTTGTCCGCGCGCATTCAGCACCCGAACGTCGTGGCGCCCATCGACGTCGTCGAGGCCGACGGCGAGCTACTCGTCATCTTCGACTACGTTCACGGCGAGTCGCTCTCGCAGCTCATGAAGCTGGGCAAAGAGTCCCTGAAGCCGGCGCCGGTCGGCGTCGTCGCGGCGATCGTGAACGGCTTCTTGCGCGGACTTCACGGCGCGCACGTGGCGACCGCTGCCGACGGCGAGTCGCTCGCGCTCATCCATCGCGACGTGTCGCCACAGAACGTTCTGGTCGGCTCCGATGGGGTCGCGCGCCTCATCGACTTCGGCGTCGCCAAGGCGCGGACGCGTCTCCAGTCGACCCACACCGGCGAGGTGAAAGGCAAGCTCGCGTATATGGCGCCCGAGCTACTTCGTGGACGAACCGCCACGCGCCAGAGCGACATCTATGGCGCGGGCGTCGTGCTCTGGGAGGCTCTGACCGGCGCGCGGCTCTTCCGCGGAGAGAACGAAGGAGCCATCATCGAGCGCGTGCTCGTGGGGCTGGTCGATCCGCCGAGCAAGCTGGCCGACAGGATCCCCGAAGCCCTGGATGCGCTCACGTTGCGCGCGCTGGAGACGGACGCGGCCGAACGGTTTTCGAGCGCCGCGGAGATGGCCGATGCGATCTGCGCGGCGGTGCCCCTCGCGAGCGCCCCCGAAGTTGCCGAGTGGGTGAACGCGGTCGCCGCGGAGCCGCTGACGCGACGGGCCAACGTGATCGCGTCCATCGAGGTCGGCAAACGCGCGCATGGAATCGCCAACGCGGCGTCGACGCTCGCGGACGGCGAATCCGACCTCACGCGCCGGGACGCGGCCGACGCCGGCGCGTCGCCTGGGGTCGGCACCGCGCGTCGGCGCGCGCGCCTCCCTCTCGCGCTTGGGCTCGCGCTCGCGCTCGCGCTCGCCGCGCTCGTCCTCGTCGCCGTCTCGGCGCTCCCCTTCAAACGGAGCGCGCCGCCCACGGCCCGGCTGCCGGCGCTCGACCCGCCGCCCGTCGCGGTGGCGACGCCGCCATCGCCGACGCCCGCACCCCCGCTCGAACCTGTGGCGAGCGTGCCACCTTCGACGAGGCCGATTCATCCGAGCGCCCCGTCCGTCCGACCGCAAAGCCGCGGCGCCGGTGCGAAACCGAACGCGGACTGCGCGCTGCCGTACCGGCTCGACGCCGAAGGGCGCAAAGTCTACAAGCGAGAGTGCCTGTGATTTTCGGAGCGGGTGTCGTGACCGTCGTTCGGTCGAGAGGAGGCGCGTGAGCCGTTCGCGTCGATCGTCTCCGCGCGCGTCTGGTGCACTCGCCGCGGTCGCGGCGCTCGCGTCGCTGGTCTTCTCGCCCGCCCCCGCGCGGGGTAGCGAGGTCGACGCGTGCAAGGCGGCCGCCGAGGAGAGCGAGATGCGTCGAGCGCACGCCCAGCTCCGCGCGGCGCGCGAGCGACTCCTCGTGTGCGCGCGCGACGTGTGCCCGCCGGTGATCCGTGACGCGTGCATCGTGAGCTTCAGCGAGGTCGAACGAATCCTCCCGACCCTCGTCATCCGCGCGCTCGACAAAGACGGCCACGACGTGCTTGCCGTTCGCGTGCTCGCGGACGGGGCGCTGCTCACCGACCGGCTCACCGGCGCCGCCATCGCGCTCGACCCCGGCCCCCATCGGATGCGCTTCGAAACGGCGGAGGGCGCCGTTCACGAAGAGACCGTGCTCGTGGCGCAAGGTGAGCGAGACCGCCTGCTTCGGATCACCTTCGACGCCGCGCTGCGCTCCGACGGGAGGCGCATCGCCCCGCGCCCCGCGCGCGCCGAGCCGCCGCCGGCGGGCGCAGGAGTCGCAAGCCCGTCGCTGGCGCCGATCGCGCTGACGGCCGGTCTCGGGCTCGCCTCCGTCGGCGCCTTCTTCGCCCTGCAGCTCCAGAGTTGGTCGGATTACCGCGCGCTGCGCGACGACCCGTGCGCGAGCAGCGGGACCTGCGACGTCAGCGGCGTACGTACCCGATTGGTCCTGGGCGACGTGGCGCTCGGCGTCGGCATCGTCTCCCTCGGCGTCGCGACGGTGCTCACGATCCTACGTCTTCGCGAGGGCGCCGCGCCAACGAGCTCCGCGTGGACCGGCGGGGGCACGGCGTTCTGACGGACTGCGCGCGGGTCATGCGCGACATCGACGACGAGTGGCACAACACAAGGAGAGCGCTCAGCGTGCGTAAGCCCGTTGAGATCCGCGCCCGGGCCACCCCCCGAGTTGCAACGATTCCAGCGATCCTTCGTCGACGACCACGTGCACGATCGGCCGACGGACGAGACCCTCACGGGACTCGCCAGCGCCTCGGCCCGGCTGCGCGCCTACGTGGCCGTTCAACGCGGTGAGCACTGAGCCACACGCGCGCACATGCTGCGCGAGTCTCCTCCAAATCGGTTGACAATGGCGTGAGGTCAGCTTGCTCCCGGTGAGGGAGAGTGTACGGACTGGGGCGCGGTAAGTAGCGGGTCGGCGCTCACGCTCGCACACGTCTTGGGAGGTTCAAAATGCGTCTTCGTTCGCTGCTGCTCGTCGTCGTGGGGACCGTGGTGGGGTGCAGCGGTTCGGCCGGTTCGGAAGACCCGGGGACGGCGGACGAGGCCATCCAAGGCGGCACGACGGATACGCAGCATCCCGGGGTTGGCCTCGTGTGGTTCCAGGGCGGCGGGTTCTGCTCCGGCACGCTCATCTCGCCGAGCGTCGTCCTGACGGCCGGCCACTGCGTCCAGAGTCCCATCGACGGCTTTTATACGGGCAACGGCAGCGCGACGGCGAACCTCGGCCCCCAGCCGGTCGCCGGCATGGTCAAGCACGCGGTCGACAAGATGCTCGCGCATCCGTCGTACAGCGCGGGCGGCGGCTGCCCGAACTCGACGTTCGACATCGGCCTCATCCACCTCGCGCAGCCCCTCACGACCATCGCGCCCACCCCGATCGCGAAGGCGGCGCCCGCCAACGGCGCGTCGTGCGAGGCCGTCGGCTTCGGCACGTTCACGAAAAAGGGCGTCGACACCTACGAGCAAAAGCGACACGGCACCGAGACGGTGCAGGCGACGGTGTCCACGTCGATCCAGGTGAAGTTCGGGACGGCGATCGCCGATCACGGCGATTCCGGCGGCCCGCTCCTCTGCGGCGGCGTCGTTTCCGGCGCAACGTCGTGCCACACCGACGGCAACTACCCGCAGCACAAGGTCGAGTACTACGCCCGCGTCGACGCGAGCGCCGCGTGGATCAACCAGACCGTTCAGACCTGGCACTGATCTCGCCCTTCGAGGAGACGCGCCGGACGACCTGCAGCCGCGGGTCTTCGGGCGCGTCGACTCGCTGCGCGCCCTCCGGGCGCCGGCCTCCGACCGGCTAGTCTTTGGTCGGCGAAGCGGCGGGATTCCCCGCGTCGGGCGGGCGCAGGAACGCCCAGAGCGCGTCGGCATACGTCTCGCCGCCCTTCTCGTCGGGGTGAATGCCGTCGGGCTTGCGGTGCATCTCGATGCCGCTCGCGTCGAAGAACACGCACGGCGCGGCGTTGTCGCGGAGCACCGGCACGATGCGATCGTACTCGCGCTTCCAGATGGGCGGGCCGATCCAGACGCAGTCGATCCCTTCGGTCATCTTCGCGATCTTCGCGACGAACGGCGCCATGACCTCGGGCTTGGTCTCGTACACGTCATTGGCGCCGAGCGAGAGGAGGATGAGGTCGGGCTTGTCGTCCTTGATCCGCTTCGCGATGCGATCGGAGCGCGAGAAATCGCGCAGCGAGCCGCTCTCCCACACGTCGCGGAAGTACTTCGCCCCGTCGGCCTCGAGCTTGGGGCGCAGCGCGCGGGCGAGGCCGCCGCCGACCATCGAGTCGCCGGTGTGGAGCACGCGCGTGTGCCGCTTGGCAAAGGGCGCGGTCGTTCCGGCGCCGGAGGCAGCGTCGCGCGGTGAAGCGAGCGGCGCGCTCGGCGCGGGGACGGCGAACGCGGCGACGCCGGCCGACGCGGCGGGCGGCGGCACGAGGGCCGTCGCGGATGGCGGCGGTGAAGAGGCGTCGGTCTTCGAGCACGCGAGGGGAAACGCGAGGAACGCGAG
>JAYVXL010000039.1:0-2765 GCA_043785185.1 Myxococcales bacterium | reverse complement strand
GCCGCGGCGGCCTACGCCGCGAGCGTCGATCTGCGCGCGGCCATGCAGAACCCGCTCATCCCGATCGCGTCGAAGAAGGCGATCGTCGCCGAGGTCTGCGACAAGCTCGGCGTCAGCGCGACGACGAAGCACACGATCCTCATCCTCGTCGATCGCCGCCGCATGCAAATCCTCCCGGGCATCGCGCAGGTCCTAAAGGAGATGAACGACCTCAAGAAGGGCGTGCTCCGCGCCGAGGTGATCAGCGCCGCGCCGCTCTCGGACGCGTATTACCAGCGCCTCCACGCGCAGCTCGAAAAGATGACCGGCAAGAAGATCGCCCTCGACAAGCGCACCGACGCCTCGCTCCTCGCCGGCGTCGTCACGCGCATCGGCGACACGATCTACGACGGCTCGCTCCTCTCTCGCCTCCGCGAAATGAAGAACGCGCTCACGCCCACCAACTGAGCCCCTCCCGACAAACCCGACTCGAGCCTCTGCTCCCAGCTCCCTAGAAGGTCACGACCATGCAGCTTCGCGCCGAAGAGATCTCGCAGATCATCAAGAAGCAGATCCAGTCCTACGAGAAGGCCGCCCTCACGATGGAGACGGGGACGGTCCTCAGCGTCGGCGACGGCATCGCCCGCGTGTACGGGCTCGAAGGCGCGATGGCCGGCGAGCTGCTCGAGTTCCCGGGCGGCCTCATGGGTCTCGCGCTCAACCTCGAGAGCGACAACGTCGGCGCCGCGCTGTTCGGCGACGTCGCCGGCATCAAGGAAGGCTCCATCGTCAAGCGCACCGGCCGCATCATGGAGGTGCCCGTCGGCGAGGCGCTCGTCGGCCGCGTCCTCAACGCGCTCGGCATGCCGATCGACGGCAAGGGCCCCATCGAGAGCCCGCACCGCCGCCGCGTCGAGGTGAAGGCGCCGGGCATCCTGCAGCGCCAGCCGGTCAAGGAGCCGCTCCAGACGGGCATCAAGGCCATCGACGCGATGGTGCCGATCGGCCGCGGCCAGCGCGAGCTCATCATCGGCGACCGCCAAGTCGGCAAGACCGCCGTGGCGATCGACACGATCATCAACGAGAAGGGGCAGAACGTTTACTGCTTCTACATCGCGATCGGCCAGAAGCAGTCGACCGTCGCCGCCGTCGTCGACAAGCTCACCGCGCACGGCGCGATGGAGTACACGACGATCGTGACGGCCGGCGCCTCGGAGAGCGCGCCGCTCCAGTTCATCGCGCCGTACACCGGCGTCACGATGGCCGAGTACTTCAGGGACAGCGGCCGCCACGCGCTCTGCATCTACGACGATCTCTCGAAGCAGGCCGTCGCGTACCGTCAGCTCTCGCTCCTCCTGCGCCGCCCGCCGGGCCGCGAGGCGTACCCGGGCGACGTCTTCTACATCCACTCCCGCCTCCTCGAGCGCGCCGCAAAGATGGCCGACGAGCTCGTCGTCGTGAAGAGCGGCACCAAGTGGGAAGGCCGCGGCAACGCGAAGGTGTTCATCGGCGAGCAGGGCCACGGCGAGGCGAAAGAGGAGCTCAAGAAGCTCGGCGACGGCCACGAGATCGTGAAAAACCCGCAGTCGGGCGGCTCGCTGACGGCGCTGCCGATCATCGAGACCCAGGCCGGCGACGTCTCGGCGTACATCCCTACGAACGTCATCAGCATCACCGACGGGCAGATCTTCCTCGAGACCGACCTCTTCTACTCGGGCGTGCGTCCGGCCATCAACGTCGGCATCTCGGTCAGCCGCGTCGGCGGCAACGCGCAGATCAAGGCGATGAAGAGCATCGCCGGCACGCTGAAGCTCGACCTCGCCCAGTACCGCGAGAAGGCGGCGTTCAGCCAGTTCGCCTCCGACCTCGACAAGGTCACGCGCGACATGCTCGACCGCGGCGTCCGCCTCGTCGAGATCCTGAAGCAGGGCCAGTACGTGCCGGTGGCCGTCGAGAAGCAGATCGTCATCATCTACGCGGCCACCAAGGGCTACGTCGACGGCTTCGAGACGAGCAAGCTCGCGGCCTACGAGAAGGGCCTGAACGCCTTCATCGAGTCCAAGCACAAGGACATCTTCGACGACATTCGCACGAAGAAGGTCATCGACAAGGACCTCGAAGAGAAGCTGAAGAAGGCGCTGAAGGACTTCGGCACCGCCTTCGGCAAGGGCGAAAAGTAAACACGAGGACTGCCCGATGGCTTCTCTCAAGAGCATTCGTAAGCGCATCGTCAGCGTCAAAGCGACGCAGAAGATCACGCGCGCCATGAAGATGGTCGCCGGCGCCCGGTTGAACCGAGCGCAGCAGCGCATCGTCGCGATGCGCCCCTACGCGGTGAAGACGGGCGAGGTGCTCGCCTCCGTGGCCGCGTCCATGACGGCCGCGGCGTCCGATGCCGACGCGGTCAGCGACCTTCACCCGCTGCTCGTCAAGCGCCCGGAGAAGAAGGTCCTCTTCATCGTGCTGAGCGGTGACCGCGGCCTCTGCGGCGGGTTCAACACGAACATCCAGAAGGCCGCCGAGCGCGAGTGGAAGGTCAAGCGCGACGCCGGCATCGACGTGCAGTTCTTGACCCTCGGCAAGAAGGCGCGGGAGTACCTGCAGCGCCGCAAGGCCGTCATCGCGCACGACGTGGTGAAGGTCTACGACAACCTCGACCTCGAGAAGGCGCGCCACATCGCGGGCTGGCTCGTGCCGCGCTTCGAGAGGGGCGACTTCGACGCGATCTACCTCATCTACAACGAGTTCAAGAGCGCGATGACCCAGCAGGTCGTCCTCGAGCCGCT
>JAYVXL010000038.1:0-2771 GCA_043785185.1 Myxococcales bacterium | reverse complement strand
GCGCGAGCGAGCGACCTCGCGCGGCCGAGCGCCCGGGCCCGCCGCGACGCGACCCGCGCTCGGAGGATGGGCCGCCGCCTCCGCGCGCAGAGGCGCTGCCTGGCCGCCGGCCGAGCGAGCGGCCCCGCCCGGCGGCGACGAGCCGCGTGGTGAACGCGCCGCTCGGCATGGCCTCGGTGCTCGAGAAGACGGTCAACCCGGCGCACCTCGCGACCCTCACGCTCGAGGGGCGCGAGAACGCCGTGCTCGCGCGGATCGACGGGCGCGCGACGCTGGCGGTGATCGCCACGGCCCTCAAGCTGACCGAGACGCAGCTCCTCGGCATCGCGACGCGCCTCTTGGCGCGTGGCGTCGTGCGCCGGCGCTGAGCGGCGACCCGCGCTCAGCCCATCATGCCTGCCGCGCGCGCGGCCACGCTGATGAGCGCAGCGCACGTGCCCGCGAGCGCGCACGCGATCAAGAGCCCCCAGAACGGCGCATCGAGACGAAGGGACATGTCGGACTCCGTGGGACGAAAGAGGGCGCCGACATGGCGCCTGCCCTCTTCATTACACGACGCGTGCCAAGGGGCGCGGACGGCAAAGCCTGAGAAGGCTGGGCGCGGGCGTGCGCGGGTCGCGCAACGTTGCGCCGCGCAGGCTGCTCGACATGCGCACAAGGACCGTTCGAGAATGGGGCGGTCCATCTGGCGAGCCCGTCCGTCCGCCGCCCTGGGACGCGCGTGGGGCGGAGTCCTACGCTCGACCGCGGACGCCGAATGGTGCACCCTGGTGCCGTGAGCGAACCGACTCGAGGGCCTCGCCCCGCCCAGCCGCCGCGGACGGCCGCGGCTCCCGCGGCTCCCGCGGCTCCCGCCCGTACCGCCGGAAAGCCTGCGTCGCGGCCGCCGCCGCCGGGGCCGCCCCGCACGGCGGTGACGCCGCGCCAGCCGCCCGTCGTGCCGGTTGCGCCAACGCGCAGCGCCCGGATCGAGTCGCTGCCGCCCGAGGACGCGTGGACCGACGCGACGACGACGACCGACACGCGCGCGCTCCGCTTGACGGAGGAGATGCGCGGCGAGGTGCGGGCCATCGCGCGCGTCGCGGTGGACGAGGCGCTCGCGCCGCTGGTGAAGGAGATCCGCGAGCTGACCGCCGCCGTCGAACGCGAGCGCCGCGAGCGCGCCGAGGGAGACGCGCGCACGCTCCAATCGGCGGCCGCGGTCGCGAAGAAGACGACGCTCCCCGGCGTGTCCGACGCGCCCCCGGTGGCGGTCATCGCGAACTCGCTGCCGCCGCAGTGGGTGGCGGTGTCCGTGCCCGCCCCGTCGTACGTCGCGGAGCTCGCGACGACGCCGACCGTCCCGCGCGTCGCGCCGGCGCCATCGCCGGTCGCCGTCGTGGCGCGCGCGCCGGATCTCTCCATCGATTCGGGTCCGCTGTACGAGGAGCTGCAGGGGATGCTCGACGGCGCGCGGCGCCGAAAGCGCAACGGCGTGCTCGTCGCGCTCTTCTTGCTCCTCCTCGTCGGCGGTCTCTTCGCGGCGATGGTGATCAGCCAAACTCAGCCGCGCTGACGGCCCCCTCGTCATCGGCTTCGCGAGAGCTCCGGTCCGTCGACGTTTGCGCTACGCGAGATCGCCGGTGAGGACGCGCACGAGCGTTGCGTAGTCGATATTTGCCCCGCTCAGGATCACGGCCACTTCGCCGCCGGCCAGCTCGGGGGCGAGCTTCACGAGGCCCGCGAGCCCCGCGGCGCCGGCGCCCTCGACCAGGTTGTGGGTCGCGCGCATGAGCAGGCGCACCGCCGCGGCGAGCTCACGCTCGCTCACGGTGACGAAGCCGGCGAGGCCCTCGCGGAGCGCGCCGAACGTCGCCTCGTACGTCGTGCGCGTCGCCAGGCCGTCGGCGAAGGTGCTCGCCGTCGCGGTCGTGATCGTCTCGCCGCGCGCCCACGACTGCTGGATGGCAGACGCGTTCTCCGCTTGCACGCCGAAGACGCGCGTGCGCGGCGCCAGCGCCTTCGCGACCGTGACGCAGCCGACGGCCTGCGAGCCGCCGCCCACGGCCACGACGATCGCGTCGAGGTACGGGCGCTCCTCGACGAGCTCGAGCGCGAGCGTCCCGGCGCCGGCGAGGACGTCGTGGTTGTTCGTCGAGTGGATGAGCGTGAGCCCGCGCTCGGCGGTGAGGCGCGCCGCGACCGCGGCCGCCTCGTCGTAGTCGCGACCCTCTTCGACGAGCCGCGCGCCGTACGCGCGGATCGCGTCGTTCTTGTCGGGGTTGTTCCCGAGCGGCACGCACACGGTGACGGGAACGCCGAGGCGCGCGCCCGCCCACGCCAGCGCCTGCCCATGGTTGCCGCGGGTCGCCGCGATCACGCCGCGCGTGCGCTCCGCTTCGCCGAGGCGAGTGAGCGCGCTCATCGCGTTGCGCGCCTTGAACGCGCCCGTCGGCAAGTAGTTCTCGTGCTTCACCCACACGCGCACGCCGTGACCGACCGCCTCGTCGAGCAGCGGATAGCTGCGGAGCGGGCTTGGCTCGACGTGAGGCCGCACGCGCGCCGCGGCGGCGCGGACGTCGTCGAGGGTGAGCTTCATGGCCGCAGCTTACCGCGGTTCTCTCTCGACTCGATGCGGCCGCGTGAGGCGGAAGGTGAGCCGACGCCGGCGGGTCAGTACGGGTTGTCGCTCGTGTCCGCCGGCTTGGGCTTGGGCTTGGGGGCCTCGGTCGCCGTCGGTTGCGCGGTCGCCGTCGCCGTCGGTTGCGCCGTCGCCGTCGCCGTCGGCTGCG
>JAYVXL010000037.1:0-2784 GCA_043785185.1 Myxococcales bacterium | reverse complement strand
CTCGCCATGCTCGTCGGCGCCCTCGCGGCGTGCGGCTCGCTGAAAGACGCGCCCCTGGCCGCCGACGGCGGCGCCGGCTCGAACGAGCGGACCGCAGCCGACGGCAGCGGCGCGTCGAGCGGGAGCAGCGGCGGCGGCTCCTCCAGCGGAGGCAGCAGCAGCGGCGGCGGCTCCTCCAGCGGAGGCAGCAGCAGCGGCGCCGACGCCGGCTGCGGCGCGAGCTGCCCCGCCGGCGGCGGCTGGAAGACGGCCACGAGCAACACGACCCAGGACCTGTACGGCGTCTGGGGCTCCGCGCGCGACGCGGTCTGGGCCGTCGGCAATAACGGCGCCGCGCTCTATTTCGACGGAGCGAAGTGGCAGTCGCGCAGCAGCGGCACGACGAGCCCGTTCGCCGGCATTCACGGCACGAGCGCGTCGAACGTGTTCGCCGTCGCCGTGAACAGCGGCGTCGAGGTGCTGCGGTTCGACGGCGCAGAGTGGACCAAGCGCACGACCATCCCCGGCTACTCGTCCAGCCCTGCTGCGATCCATGCGATCGGCGACGACGACGCGTTCGTCTACGTGACCTACGGCTCCTACGACCAGCCTGGCGATCTGTGGCGCGTCACCGGAACGGTGGCCACCAAGGTCGGAACGAGCACTGCGAAGAAGGGCATCAGCGGTTGCGGCGTGTGGGCGTTCTCGCCGACGAGCGTGTGGGTCAGCGGCGACCCCACCGAGGCGTGGAACGGCGCGACGTTCGCTGGAGTCGGCGCGTCGCCGCCCCGCTCGTCCGTCCTGTGGGCGCTCTCGCCCGACTTCGTCATCGCCGGCGGCGGCGCGAGCCCCTCGATGTACGGCGCGAGCCACGCCTGGACGCTGACCAATACCGGCCTCACCGGCTTCACGACCGGCTTCGCGGGCACCGCGCCGACGCGCGTGTATGCGAGCATGTTCTACACCGCGACGACCCTCGGCACCGGGCGCGTCGCGCGCTGGGACGGGAGCGGCTGGACGCCCGAGACGCTTCCCACCGGCACGCCCGGCCTGTCCGCCATCTGGGGCGCGCCCACCGGAGAGGTCCTCGCCGTCGGCGCGGGCGGCACGATCGTCACCGGGCCCTGACCCCGCCTGCGCGTCGCGCGCGGGGCTCGCTCAGGCTTCGACCGCGCGGCGCGTGACGTCGTGACGGTACGCGAAGAGCCGCTCGAGCTCGCGGCGCACGAAGCGGCCAGCGACCGCGCGCCCGAGCGCGCCGAGCGGCAGCTCGTACTCCACGTCGTCGGTGAGCTTGCACTGCGCGGGCCCGAGCGGCGTGACCACGTGGCGGTGCAGCCAGTGCTTGAACGGCCCCTTGTTCATGCGGTCGGCGAACATCCGGCCCGGCTCGAATTCCACGTGCTCGGCCTCGATCGTCTGCCAGACGGGGCCGACCTTCGTGCGCAAGACGACGCGCGTGCCGACGGCGAGCGAGGTCGGCGGCGTGACGATCTCGCTCGTCTGCCACGGCGGCAGGAGGCGCGCGAACGCGTCCGGGGCCTCGTGGAACGCGAAGACCGCCGCGGCGCTCGCCGCGAACACGCTCTCTTTTACGAAGCGCACGCGGCTACGTCTCCCGATGGGCAGCAACGTCGCGGCGGCGCGGCGCGGTGACGGGGGCGCGAAGAGGTTCTTTCACATTGAAGGTCGTCAGCGGCATGGGGTGCTCGGTGGGGCCGTTCAGGCTATCCTCTTCTCTCATGGAACCGCTCACCGAGGACAACCTGCGCTGGCTCGTCGCGCGCTACGCCCACCTCGCGGCGAAGCATGGCGAAGCCATCGGCCGCCCCGACCTCGTGCTCCCGACCGGCGAGTTTTTTCCCGACGAGTTCACGCTCGATCCCGACGGCGTCATGCGGGTCTCCAAGCGCCTCCTCTCGTACGCGCCGGTCGCCGCGGACTTGCCCGTGGGCCTCGCGTTCCTCGAGGCCGAGGACAAAGCGGCGGGCGGCGGCGGTTGCGGGACAGGCGCGTGCGGCACGGGCGGCGGCTCGGGCGGCGGCGCCGAGGCCGGCACGATCGTCGAGACGGACGACGGCTACGGCATCACGCTCGCCGTCGCCGACACCGGCAACCCCGTGCTCATGACGACGGCGCTCGCGCGCGGCGTCGGGGCGATCGTGCTGTCCGAGGCCGGCGAGGACGTGGAGCCGGAGACGGCCGGCGCCTTCGCCGAGATCGCCGGCGCCGTCATCGGCTTCGGCGTGCTGCTCACGAGCGGCGCGTACGTGTACGGCAAATCGTGCGGCGGGGTGCGCATGCGCCAAGCGACGCACCTCTCCGTCGTCGAGCACGCGCACCTGCTCGCGCTCTTCTGCCGCGTGCACGAGCACAAGCCGGGCGCGGCGCGCGCGCACCTGCAGACGACGCAGAAAGAGGCGTTCGACGCCGCGCTCGCGTGGGTCGACGGAAACGCCGCGATCGTCGACGCCCTCCGCGCGCACCCCGAGTCGCTCACCGACGGCGTCTTCCCGATCGCCGCGCCGGCCGGTCTGCTCACGCGCCTCTTCGGCAAGAAGCCCGCGCCCCGGCCCGAGGAGCTCGCGGTCGCCACGCCGAGCAGCAAGCGCCGCCCGCGGTCCGAGGCCGAGGAGCGCCGCCTCGCCGAGGCCCGCGCGCTCGTCGAGGACGCGCTCCGTAGTAGGTAGGCGACGCGAGAGATCGTAGACTCGGCGGCCTCATGGACCGCCTCGCGCCCGTCGCGCCGTCGGACGAAATCGACCTCTACGTCCGCACGTACACCTCGCTCCTTCGCTCGACCGG
>JAYVXL010000036.1:0-9120 GCA_043785185.1 Myxococcales bacterium | reverse complement strand
CGCGCTCGACAGAGTCGGCGTGCGCGTGCCGTCGCCACACGAGGACGACGAGCGTAGCGACGGCCAACCCGCCTGCCGCGCCCACGGCCAAGCGGAGGCGGAGCTGCCTCGACGCGATCACGGCGGCGCTCGTGCCAAGCGCGCGCGCACGCGTCATCGCCTCGGTCACCTCGCGCCGCGCCCGCTCGTGCTCGGGGTGGTGACCGCCGAGGACGGAGAGCGCCCGCTCGACCTCCGCCAGATCGTCCTTGGGCTTCGGAGGGAGCTCCGGGTCGGCTTTCTTCGGCCCTTCGGGGGTCGGTCCGCCAGGAGACTTGGCGCTCGTCACAGCCTAGCAGCGTACAACAGTCACCGGGCGTTTGGCGCCTCGCCTCGCTTCATGGACAATGGGGGTCCGCGCGATGGAGACCGCCCCGGCCGACCCCGACCCGACCGCCGATCCGGACGGTCTCACGACGACGCGCGCCGGCGACGTCGACCGCATCGCGCGCGAGTCGCTGCAAGCGTGGGCGAAGCGCACGTTCGGGGCGCCGCGACGCCTCGACAAGATGGTCACGCTCGTCCGGCAGGACGAGCAGGACTTCGTGCGCATCGCCACGGAGATTCACCGCCGCGAGGTCGTCGAGCAGCGCGGGCCGGCGCCGCCAGAGGCGCAAGGCCGGCCGCCGATGCCGATGTTCTTCGATGCCCGCACGGTCGATCCATGGTCGATCTCGCCCGAGGAGCTGCAGCGCGCGACGGAGAAAGTCGACACGTGCGTCACGTGTGGCGGCCGCGGCTCGACGTCGTGCCCCACGTGCGGGGGCAGCGGGCGCACGCCGTGCGGCGTTTGCGGGGGCAGCGGGCGCACGTCGCAAAACGCAGCCTGTCCGACCTGCGCAGGCGCCGGCGCCATCGGCTGCGGGCCGTGCGGGACGGGCGGCGTCGTCGGCTGCGGTGGCTGCGCGGGGCAGGGCATCCAGCTCGCGTGGCTCACCTACGCGCAGCAGGCTCGGCTCGACGTTCGCGTGCTCCCCGAAGGCAAGCTCACCGAGCTGTACCCGCAGCTCGCGGAGCCGAAGATCCTGAGCCGCTCCGAGCTGTCGCCGTTCGTCGTGTACGGCGCGACGCTCGCCAACGGGCTCGTGTCGAGCGGCTCGCTCGCGCTCGAAGAGTACGAGCGCCTCCAGCGGCACCGCCCGCCGGTCGACACGCGCCTCGAGCGCGTCAGCCAGCAGCAGTACGTGCGCTTCAGCGCGGTGCGACGCGAGCTGGCCTTCGAGATGGCCGGTCAGCGCGGCCGCCTCGTCCTCTCGGGCGCGCGCTGCGCGGTCGAGGTCGGCCCCGATACGCTGAAGCCGATCCGCGCCCGGACGCTGTTCTGGGCCGTCGGGGCGCTCGCGTGGGCACTTGTTCTCGCGGCGCTGTTCATCCTCCTGCGCGGCACGCCGGTCTATTTCCACGCGTCGAACGTGATCCTCTCCGTCTTGCTCGGCGTCGCGTACCTCGGACTCGTCGGCGGGACGGGCGCGGCGCTGCGCATGCTGGGCACCCGTTTCAAGATCCAGCGCCCGCTGCCGACCGAGCTCGCCTACCCGCTCGTCATCGTCGGGGCGTTCGTGGGCATCTCCGTCGCGCACGCGGGCTCGCGCCCGTCGGTCGCCGAGGCCCACGCGGCGATCGCCGCCGGTGCCGGCGCGCGGGCGGCCGTCGTGATCGACGCGCTCGAGTCCGTCGGCACCGAGCCCTCCGAGGTCGCCGCGCTACGCGACGACCTCGCCATGCTCGAGGCCGAGAAGCTCAAGGGCGACGAGCGCGTCGCGCGCCTCGACGACATCGCCGCGCAGGGAGGCACGCGCGCCGCCGACGCGCACAAGCTCGCGCGCGAGGACAAGCTGAAGCGCGTTCGCGCGCTCGTCGCCGACAAAAAGCTGACCGACGCGCTCGACCTGGCGGACCACATCTTCGTCGGCGCCGACCGCGAGCTTCCGGAGGTCCTCGAGGTCCGCGGCGCGGTCTACGACGCCGAGCTCGCGCAGTGCGGCTCCGATCCGTGCCGGTTCGTGGCCGCGCGCAAGGCCGAGCGCGCCGCGCCTAGCCCCGAGCGCAGCGCGCGCACGCGCGACCTGCGGGTGAAGCTGCTCGACGCCGTCGCGATGGCGGACGACCGGACGACCGAGTCGACCCTCTCGCGGTTGCGGCGCGCGCGCCAGCTCGACACGGCGGCCCAGGCCGTCGCCGGCGTCGTGGGCGACGACACCGAGCTCGCCGAGAAGGTGCGCGCCGCGCAGCGCTGGGCGCAGAAGGCGCGCGAGGCGGTGCCGCTCATCGGCTCGGACCGCGCGGTCCTCAACGAGCTGCTCGGAAAGATCGACGATGACGACGGCCGACTGCACACGGTCATCGAGGGGGTGGCGGTCTACCTGTCGATGGACAAGAGAGCGGAGGTCGTGAGCGGCGTCTACCTCGTCGGCGAGACGAAGGACTCGCGGCAGCAGGGCGTGAAGATCGACTACCTGCCGTCGGTCCTGCTCGCGAGGGCCCTCGGCCACCCGGCCCAGGTCGCGCCGCCGCCCAAGCCGGCGCCGACGTCGAAGGAGCCGCCGGTCACGCAGACCGCGTGGAACGAGTCCGGCATTCCGATCGTCGCGCGCTGGCGTGATGGGCTCTTCGTCGAGCTACGCGTCGGCGACGCGAACCCCGGCGGTCCGCCGCCGCCGCCGCGCCCTGGCGCGTACGGCCGGGTCGCCCAGCTGCGCGTGACGGCGTACCCGGGCGGGCTCATCACCGTCGACGGCGTCGCCTACGGCCGCGACGCCGTCGGTCCGATCCGCGTGCGCCCGGGCAAGCACGAAGTGAAGGTGAAGAACCGCTTCCTCGGCGACAACGTGCACCCCATCGAGGTCAAAGAAGGCCAGAACGAAGAAATCGTGCTCGTCTGGTAGGGGCCCCGGTGGTAGCGAAGCCATCATGAAGAACGTCACCTTCGGCGGCCTTGGCGCAGTGCTGACCGGCGGCACCGATCGCGAGGGCGGCGGCGACGGGCCGCTCGTCGTGCTGCTCCACGGGTTCGGCGCGCCGGGGGACGACCTCGTCGCGCTCCACCGCGTCATCGACGCGCCGCGAGGGACGCGCTTCCTCTTCCCCGTCGCGCCGCTCGCGCTCCCGCCGCAGTACGGCAGCGGCCGCGCGTGGTGGCACATCGACATGGCCGCGCTCGACCTCGCGATCCGCGAGGGCCGCGCGCGGGACCTGTCGCGCGACGTTCCGGAGGGGATGCCGGAGGCGCGCGCCAAGGTGATCGCGCTGCTCGCCGAAGCGAAGGCGGCGCTCGCGCCGTCGGTCGTGGTGCTCGGCGGCTTCTCGCAAGGCGCGATGCTCTCGTGCGACGTCGCGCTCCAGTCGGACGTCGCGCTCGGCGGGCTCGCCCTCCTCTCGGGGACGCTCCTCGCCGAGGCCGACTGGACGGCGCGCTTGCCGTCGCGCCGCGGCCTGCCGGTCCTCCAATCGCACGGCCGTCAGGATCCCATCCTCCCGTTCGAGGCGGCCGAGCGGCTGCGGGACTTGATGAAGGCGGCGGGCCTCGACGTAACGTGGGTCCCGTTCACCGGCGGCCACGGCATCCCGCCGGCTGCGCTCGAAGCGCTCGGGTCGCTGCTCGCGCGCGCGCTGGCGGCTACTGCGGCTGCTGCGGCTACTGCGGCTACTGGTAACGCGTGACGCGGTTGCGGCCGCTGCGCTTGGCCGCGTAGAGCGCCTCGTCCGCTGCGGCGACGAGCTGCACCGACGACTCCGCGGCGTACTCCGGCATGCCCGCGACGCCGAGGCTGATGGTCACCTGCAGCGGCGCGCCGGTGCCCGTGTCGAACGGCGTCGACTCGACGAGCGACCGAATGCGCTCGGCGAGGACGCACGCGTGGTCGCGACCCACCCCGCGACAGATGACCGCGAACTCCTCGCCCCCGTAGCGCGCGAACACGTCCTCGGCGCGCAGCGTGCGCATGACGGCCTGCGCCACCGCGACGAGCACCGCGTCGCCCGCGAGGTGCCCGAGCGTGTCGTTGACCCGCTTGAAGTGATCGACGTCGAGCATGATGAGCGACAAATTCGTGCGGTGCCGCCGCGCGTACGCCAGCTCGGTGTCGAGGCGCGTGAGGAAGTACTTTTTGTTGAAGGCGCGCGTCAGACCGTCGCGCAACGCCGCGTCGTACATCTGACGCTGGAAGTTCTCCTCGAGCTCGTCGGGCATCGTGAATTTGAGGAGCGTCGTCGGCCCGAGCTGCACCTTGTCCTCCGGCTGCAGCGCGCGCGTCGCGACGCGCTCTCCGTTGACGAGGGTGCCGTTCGCGCTCTTCAGATCCTCGATCATCCACTCGCCCGTCGGCGTCGAGAACAGCCGCGCGTGCCGCCGCGAGACCCCGTCGTCATCGAAGCGAATGGTCGCCGTCGGGGAACGACCGAGGACCAGCTCTCCGGGCTCGAGTCGAAACGTCTCGCCGACGCTGGAGCCCACGAGGACCACGAGGTGCGGGGTTCGCTTGAGCGCGTCGCGAAACTTCTCCGCGCCGGCGATGGACGAGATGCGCGTCACCGACGTCGCGTCGGCGTCGTCGTCGTGCGGGGTGAGGGTGGGCGGCCGAGACCGAGGCATGCCTATCCTTAGAGGGTCGCATCCCCTCCCACGCACGGTCAAGCGCAGCTCATCGGCTGCCGAGGAGCGAGCAGGTGAGGGGACAAGGTGCGCGCGCGCGGATGTAAGGGGCCTGGAAATTCTGGAGGCGGGGCGGTGCACGCGCGAACGCCGCGCCGGCCGTATCTTTTCGGAGGACGCATCCTTATGATGTCGCGATTGCCGTGAGCGTCGACTCCCCCATAGGAAGGCTGATCGCGAACCGCGATCTGTTCGTGGTGTTCCAGCCGATCGTCGACGTTCGCACGCACCAGACGTTCGCGTACGAGGCGCTCGTGCGAACGAAGTGCAAGGACTTCGACAGCCCGCCCGCGATGTTCAACGCGGCGGTCGACGCGGAGCTCTCCGGGCGGTTGGGCCGGCTGATTCGTCAAGTCGCGGTGGCGGGCTGCTCGACACACCCGCTCTTCCTGAACGTCCACCCGAGCGAGCTGAACGAGCACTTCATCGTGCAGCCGGACGACCCGATCTTCCAGCACTCGGAGGAGGTGTTCCTCGAGATCACCGAGGCCGTGCCCCTCAGCCACTTCGCCCTCTGCCAGAACGTCCTCCACGAGGTGCGCGGGCGCGGCGTCTACCTCGTCGTCGACGATCTCGGCGCGGGCTATTCGAACTTGAAGTACATCGCCGACCTGCACCCGCGCATCGTGAAGCTCGATCGCGGGCTCATCGCCGGGCTGTCGCTTCACTCGCGGCTCTTCAAGCTGGTGAAATCGATCGTCGTCCTCTGCCGCGACCTCGGCGCGCAGGTCGTCGCCGAGGGCATCGAGACGCGGCAGGAGCTCGAAGCCGCGCGCGAAGCCGGCGCGCACTACGCGCAAGGCTACCTCCTCGCGCGCCCCGCCTTCCCGATGCCGATCGCGAAGTGGCCTGTCGGGCTCTAAACGAGCGCGTTCGGCGCGCCCCGGCGCTCTGCTCGCCGAAGGCGAGGAAGGAGGCGCAGGCGGAGGAGTCGAACCCCCACATCATCACCGATCACCCTGGTGGGCGGCTCCCCTGAGCCCTTTGTGTCGGTCCCTGCGTGAGCCCACCCATAAACACCGCGCGCGCCGATGGGCAACATCTCGGGGTGCGCGCGCTCGCGGAGGGGCCGAGGCTCCGGGCGCCAACGGCCGATCGCTCGGCGCCCGGATTTTCCGCGCGTTTCGCTACGACGCGTCCTTCGCCTTGAACTCGGTTTCGATCACGACGTCCGGCTTCACGCCGACGCCGAGGTACGACGGCGTCTTGATGCCGTAGTCGGTCATGTTCACGTTCAGGGTCCCCTTCACGGAGAAGACGTCGCCGTCGCGCTTGGCCGAGTAGTGGAACGTCACGTCCTTCGTTTGGCCGTGCAGCGTGAACGAGCCCTTCGCGTCCGCCTCGGCGGATTTCCCGGCCTCCGGGAACTTCAGCGCCGCACGCGCCACCTTGAGCGTCGCCGACGGGTACGTCGCGACCTCGAGGTAGTTCTTCGCGTGCTTGTCGCGGAGCGAGATGCCGGTCGAGAGAGCGTCGAGCTTCACGTCGACGACGACCGTGGTGCCGTCATCGGCCACCGACACGTCCGAGGTCGTGCCGACGATCGAGAGGCCGGCGGGGCCCGCCGCGCGCACGCGGCCGATCGCGCCGTCCCCCGTCTTCGACAGCTTCGCGTCGGCGACGGCGGGTACGAGCGCCAAGGCGCCGAAGGTGACGAGGGCGAGTGCAGCGAAAGCGGTCCGACGGGTCTTCATGGATGCTCCTTTAACCAACGATTCAGAAATTCAGCGCTCTTGTCCCAGCCCGAGCGGAGGCTCTTTTCGAACGCCGACTCGATGATGCCGCCGATGCCGAAGACCTTCGCCTCGTACTCGAAGTCGGAGACGCGGCGCACCTTGCCGTCGCCCGCGGGCTCGGCCTTGATGGTGCCGCGCGTCGTCACCTTGTCGGCCATCGCGCTCGGCGTCGTCTTCCAGCGAAGAACCTTCGCCGCCTTGTCGAACGTGCCGTCCTCGACGTACGAGAACGACGATCCGAGCGCCTTCGCGACGGGACCGGGCGCGTCCATCTTCGGGATGACCTTCACGCGGCGGACGATCTCCGTGGCCGTCTCCTTGAATTCGAGGACCTCGTAGTGAGGAAACTGCAGACCGTCCCGGAACATGGCCTCGTTCAAAGCCTTGTCGAAGAAGAGCGCCCAGAACTTCTCCTGGTCGCAGTTGATCTCGTGGGACAGGGAGAAGGTTTTCATCGCGGCGGAGCCTAGCCTGGGCGCGGCGGGCAAAGAAGGGGGCGCGTGCCTTTGGACGAGGCGGACGCCCCGCGTATTCAAGCCGCGAGGGCGTCTGGCAATCGGAACTCCGCCGTCGCGCCGGCGAGGCCGATCTCGACGACCCGGTCCCAGTAGCGCGTGCCCGAGGCGAGCGCGCCCTCGTGCGCGTAAGGCACACGACCGCGAAGCAGCTCGGCCGTACGCACGAGCCGCTTCAGAATCGGGACGGTGACGCGCCACGTCGTGCGCGGGACGCCGAGCTGGTCGGCGAGCGGGTCTCCAATCAGCTCGCGGCAGACCGCCTCGGTGAACGCGACGCGCTTCTGCTGCATCGCGCGCTCCTGCGCCGAACGCGCGAGGGCGAGGGGCGAGTCGAGCAAGGCGCGGGTGAGCGCGCGGCCGTCGGCGTCCGGCGGCGCGGTCGTCGCGCGGATCAGCTCCGCCAGGCGCAAGCCCTCGGCCTCGCCCGTCGGGAGGACCTCCGGGGCGACGCCCATGAGCAGCCCTGTGTAGCGCCATAGCTGCATATACGCTTCAGACCCCTCCTCGGTTACGCGCACGCCGAGTTGGCGGATGCCTTGGAGCAGCACGGTCGAAAAGAGCAGCGTAGTCGCCGCCATATCGTGCTGGTTGATGGGTTGACCCCACTCGGCCTCGTCCCACTTGCCGCTCGCGAGGAGCAGCTGGCGGACTTGCGCGTGCATCAGGCGGACGCGCAGCGTGATCTGGTAGCCGTCCGCGCCGGGGCGCATGCCGCCGTCGCGGCAGACCGCCTGCACGAAGCGCGCGGTCTCGTTGAGGCGGCGCGCGGCCTGCGCGGTCATGCGCCCGGAGAGCACGAGGGGCTTGTTTCCGCCGGGCGACGCGTAGCCGTGAACGAGCGACGAGAGGCCGAGCACGAGGCCGCCGAGGAGCCCGGCGCGCATGAGCACCTGCCCGCCGCGCGCGAGCGTCGGCCAGTCGACCCACGCCGGCACCGCCTCGGCCGCGGCGAAGAAGGCGCGAAGCTCGTCCGGCGCCTCCTTCACGCTCGCGACGCCGCGCGCGGCGGCCTCGGTGAACAGCGCCCACCCGCGCCCCGGCGGCATCGCGGCGATGCGGGTGACCACCGCGTCGGCCGGCGGGTCGACGCGAAGGAGCCACGGCCCGAGCCGATCCACTCGGTCGCCGAAGCGAGCGCGCGCCGCCGGGAGGTTGGTGAAGCGGGAGGGGAACATGGGCGGGCTCGCGCGATTAGCCGAAGAGCGTCTCCTGGGGGTAGGCGTCGACCACGTCCCGCGAGGACAGCCCTCGGGCCAGCTTTTGGAGGCGCACGTCGAGCACCATGAGGGTGACTTCAGCCTAGCATGCCTGGATTTCCGCGGCGGGCAGGCCCGGCCGCCGCCCGGCTCGTCACAGCTTGGTCTTGCCGGCCGCGAGGATCTCTTTGAACTCCGCCGCCGTCACCGGCACGACCGAGAGGCGCGACTTCCGGAGGAGCTGCATCTCGGCGAGCTTGGGGTTCTTGCGGATCGCGCCCAGCGTGACCGGCGCGGCGAGCGGCGCGTGCGGCTCGAAGTCCACGACGCTCCAGTCCTCTTCGGTCGTCGGGTCCGCGTACGCTTCGCGCTGCACGCGCGCGACGCCGACGATCTCCTTGCCCTCGTTCGAGTGGTAGAAGAGCGCGAGGTCGCCCTTCTTCATCGCGCGGAGGTTGTTGCGCGCCTCGAAATTGCGGACGCCGTCCCAGGTCGTCTTCTTGTCCTTCACGAGCTGCGCGAACGGATACTTGTAGGGCTCACTCTTGACGAGCCAGTAAGCCGGTTTCATCGGTCTCTTTGTACCGCAACGTGGCGGGAAGAACCGCCCGATTTCGCGCGCGGCCGTCTCCGTTCACGGCGTCCGCGTCACGCGGCCGTCGGCGCCGTCCATCCAAGCGTCGACCGCGGCGAGGCGCTCCTTCAGCCATGGCGGCCCAGTGAACGCCGCGCGCGCCTCGCGGGCGAGCGACCGCGCGCGCTCCTTCTCCTTGCCCGCGGCGAAGAGCGCCTGCGCGAGGAGAAACCGCGCGTCGGCGAGGAGGCGCGGATCGCCGTGGTGCGCCTCGCGGATGCGCAGCGCGTGCTCGAGCGGCTCCACCGCCTCCGCCGCCGGCCCCATGCGCAGGCGCGCGCGCCCGATGCCCGTGAGCACGCGCGCCGCGCTGGGGGAGTCGGGACCGAGCGCGGAGTCGATCACG
>JAYVXL010000035.1:0-2790 GCA_043785185.1 Myxococcales bacterium | reverse complement strand
CGCGAGCGCGCCGAGCCCGCGCGCCTTGGCGACGTGCACGCCGTCCATCGTGAGGAAGCGCAGGCGCGGATCGCCGGTCTCCCACGACGTGATCTGCGGCTGCTCGGCGATCTGGCCCACGTCGACGCCGAAGCACCGGCCCTCGGGGGGCGCGACGATCACGACGTCGTGGCCGGGGATGGCTTCGGGGCAAGCGCCCTCGACGACGACGAGCGCGTCGGGGTCCACGTTCACCGTCGCGAGCTCCGCGAGGCCGATGCGTTGGAGCGACACCTGCGGGTCGGCCTCGAGCGCGCGCGCCATCCACGAATAGGCGGCGCGCGACGCCAGCGTCACGGGCATGCGGAGGCCAGCGGGCACACGGCCGTACGCGACGTCGTCGGCGGGGAGCGCGTCGCCGGGGGAGAGCTGCGCGACGAGCCCCGCGCCGCGATCGGCCGCGGCGGGCGCGAACGTGAGGACCACCGGGACCTTGCCGCCCGGCGGCACGAGCACGCGACGCGACGCGACCGGGTCGGGCTTTCCCGCCACAGTGAGCGTCACGAAAAGATCGCGCGGCTTCTCCCCGAAGCTCTGCACCATGACGAAGACGCGCGCCTCCTCGCGGTGCGTCGTCGGATCGGGCCCGGCCTGCACGTCCATGCGCACGATGGCGGCGTTTTCCTGCGGATCGCCGACGATGCGCACCTCGGTCGGGAGGCCGGCGACGGCGAGCGGCGACGGCCGGGCGAGCGCGCCGTCGGTGAACACGACGATGCGTCGCGAGCCGCCGAGCCCGCGGAGCCGGTCGGCCGCGAGCGCGACGGCGGCGGCGAGGTCCCCCTCGACCTCCTGCGCCGCGAGGGATTGTACCGCGGCGCGCAGGTGCTTCGCGTCACGCTCGAGGGGAGTCGTCAGGCGCGCGCCCTTCGCCGCCTCGATGACGAGCGCGTCGGCGCCGGGCGCGAGCGCGTCGATCGCCTCGAGGGCCGCGCGCTTGGCGTCGTCCATCCGCGTGCGGGGGCCTTCCCCGACGCGTGCGCCCATCGACGCGCTCGCATCGAGCACGAACGCGACGTGGTCCCCTTGCACGCGCCCGCCGCGCGTCGCCGGCCGCGCGAGCGCGAGCGCGAGCGCTGCGAGCGCGAGGATCTGGAGCACCAGCGGCAGCTCGGTCACGAGGCGTCGCCACGGGTGCTTCGCCATCAGATCGCGCTGCGCGGCTTGCCACAGCCACGTCGACGACACGCGCACCCGCGCGCGCTTGATCTTGAGGATGTACAGGACGACGAGCGGCGCGAGCCCCGCGAGCAGCCACAAACCTGGCCTATTCAAGAGCTCCAGCGCGCCCATGTCAGTCCACCGCGCGGCTCGCGAGTCGGCGCACGACGCCGAGCGGGGGCTCCGCGCTCGAGGCGCGCACGTAGGTCGCGCCGAGGCGCTTGGCGACGGCGCGCAGGCCCGCGATGAGCCCGTTCAGGCGCGCCAGGTAGGCGGCGACCGCCGCGTCGTCGAGCGTGACCTCGACGACCGCGCCGGTCTCTGCGTCCTCGAAGGCCACGTCGCCCTCGTACGGCGGGCGGAGCTCCTCCTCGCTCAAGACCTGCACGAGCGCGACGTCGTGCCCCGCGGCGGCCGCGCGACCGAGCGCGCGGTCGAACGGTCCGGGGTCGAGGAAGTCGCTGAGGACGACAAGCATCCCCGGACGCCCCGCGCGCTGCACGACGCCGTCGATCGCGCGCCCGAGGTCGGTCCCGCCGCGCGGAGCGAGCGCGTCGAGATCGCGCAGCAGCCTCGGCAGCGCGGCCTTGCCGCGCGCGGGCTCGCCCACGCGCGTGAGGCCGACGCCGGCCGCGAGCACCTGCGTTCGCTCGGACGCGGCGAGGGCCATGTACCCGACGGCGGCGGCGATGCGCTTGGCGGCGCCGAGCTTCGTGGGCTGCCCGCCCTCGAGCGACGCGCTCGCATCCACGACGAGGCGCACGACGACGTCCTCCTCCGTGCGGAACGTCTTCAGCACCGGCTCGCCGGTGCGCGCGAACGCGAGCCAGTCCATGCGCCGTAGATCGTCGCCCGCCGCGTACGCGCGGTGCTCGAGGAACTCGGCGCTCCCGCCGCGGCGCTTGCCGGTGTGCTCGCCCCCGCCGCCCGAGCGCGCGCGCACCTGCATGCGGCGCCGCAGCGCCTCGAGCTCGCGCAGGAAGGCCGGCTCGAGCAGCGTCGTCATGGCGCCGGCGCCGCGGCGCGCAGGGCGGCCTCCTCGGCGTCGAGCGCAGCCTCCGCTCGCGCGACCGCGCCGTCGTGCGCGGCCACCGTGCGCGAGCTGCGGCGCGAGGCGGCCGCGAGCATCACGAGCCCGAGCGCGCCCCAGCCGGTCGCGCAGGCGAGGCCGGCGGGGACGATCAGCGCGCTCGTGGAGAGCGTGTGGCGGAGCGACGCGATCATCGCGAACGCGTAAAACGGGCTCGGCGCTCCGACGATCAGCCAGTCGCGATCGTCGGAGCGCGCGAGTGCGCCGCCGATCGCCGCCACGGCCCAGGGCGCCGCCGCGATGAGAAACAGCACTCCGCCCCCGATGAGCCGCGCGTTCCACGGCGTATTGCCGCGCGCGCGCAGCCACGCGTGCAGCCCGACGATGAACACGAAGAACGGCGTCGCGTACGCCGTGAAGAGCAAGATTTGGAGCAGCTCGGTGGGCTTGTCCAAGCTCGTGCCGAAGAGCTCGACGCCGCCCATCGTCACGACCGCCGTGGCGACGAGGCCGATCGTTCCGAGCAGCATGACGAGCACGCTCGTCTTCAGGAGCCCCGG
>JAYVXL010000034.1:0-2790 GCA_043785185.1 Myxococcales bacterium | reverse complement strand
TCGACGTCGCGTCCAACGTCCCGGGCAGCGAGGTCGCGATCGACGACGAGGTCTCTGGCAAGACGCCGCTTCCGGCGCCCATCACCGTGAGCCTCGGTCGCCGCAAGGTGCGCGTGAGCGCGCCCGGCTACCAGACGATGGACCGCAACGTCGACGTCGCCGCGGGCGACACCGTCCCGCTCGTCGTGACGCTCGAGAGGCTCGGGCAAGCCCCCTCCGGGCCCACCGGCGGAGCGCCCGCGCGGGTCGACGACACCAAGGCGCTGCGTACGATCGGCTGGATCGCGACCGGCGTCCTCGGCGCGGCCGCGATCACGACCGGCGTGCTCGCGCTCGGGAGCGCCGGCCGACTGAGCGACGCGCGCAACGCGTTCCCTGGCTCCAAGTCCGACATCGACTCGAAGTCGTCCCAGACGCTCGCGCTCTCGATCACCTCCGACGTCCTCGGCGCGCTCACGATCGTCACCGCCGGCGTCACGGTCTACCTCACCCTCTCGGCGCCGCGCGACCCTCAGCCGCGCGTCGGCCTCCTTTCCACCCCGGTCCACCCGAGCCTTGGCGGCTTTCAACTCCGCGGCGAATTCTGAACATGCCTTTCTCTAAGCTTCGCTCCACGCTCGCCGTCGGCGTCGTCCTCTCGTTCGCCGGCGCCGCATGCACGCTCCTCGCCGATCATTCGGCCACGCAGTGCGCTGCAGACGGCGACTGCCGCCGCTTCGGCGCCGACGCCGTCTGTGTCGCGAGCACCTGCCAGCGCGGCACACCCGTCGGCGGGGACTCCGGTTCCGAGGCGGGCGACTCCGGCCGGGACGCGGCCGACGCGGGGCCGACGACGCCCCCCGGTTGCGTCCGCGGCACGCCGAGTCAGCCGAGCGACTTCTTGAACGCGTGCACGGACTCGACGTACCTCGGCTTCGACAACTGCGCGCGCATCGGCCTGTGCAACGCGGACGCCGAGGCGCCGCTCGCCGACCCGCCAGTCCTCGACGCGTCGACGTCGCCGCCGCAGGACGGCGGCTCGCTCCCAGGCTGCTACGCGACGGCCACCGCCACGGGCGCGAGCGCGATTTACATGCAGGGCTCGACGAATTTCACGCCGTTCGTGCAGGCCATGGCGCCGCTCGTGGCGAAGAGCAACTTCCGCATGGTCTGGCAGGCCACGACGTCGTGCGCGGGGGCCGCCGTCGGCTTCGCGGGGTCGGTCACGACGGGCAACCCGAGCAACCTCATGAAGAACCCGACGACCGGCGCCTTCGCGTCGGCGTACGACGATACCGGCAAGGGAACGCCGTGCTTGCTCGGCGACAGCCCGAGCGGCATGCCGGGCGTCTCCGACGTCGCCGACCTCGGCGAGTCCGACGTCTTCGCCGACACGTGCAACGGCGCGTGGACGCTCGCGGCGAGCACCGACACCGGGCACTACACCGGCCCGATCCAGCCGATGACGTTCGTGGTCCCGCCGTCGTCGAGTCAACGCGTGATCAGCGCAGAGGCTGCGCGCCTCGTGTTCGGCGGGGGCGGCGCGGGTGGCGTGGCCACGCCTTGGACCGATCCGACCTACATGTTCATTCGCTCGTCGTCGACGGGCACGAACAACATCCTGTCCCTCGGCATGGGCATCTCGCCCAAGAAGTGGTGGGGCGTCGACAAGAAAAATGCCGGAAACCTGACGGCCGCCATCACCGTCGCCGATCCTGGAACCTCCGAGAAGACGATCGGAGTCCTCTCCATGGACTTCGCGAACTCGAACAAGCAGAACCTGCACATCCTGTACTTCCAGGCGCGCGGGCAGGTCGCGGGATTTTTGCCGGACCGGCAGCCGGCGTCGTCGGACAAGCAGAACGTGCGCGACGGACACTACCCGCTGTGGGGTCCGATTCACCTCTACGCAAAGGTCAACGGCGGGACTCCGTCGGCTTCCGCGTCCGCGTTCATCAACCAGTTCGCCGTCCCCAAACCCGATCAAGCGCTCCTCGATGCGACGATCGCGACCGGCAACGTCCCCGTCTGCGCGATGAAGGTCACGCGCTCGGCGGAGATGGGCCCGCTGGCGACGTTCACCCCGGGCTTCGGGTGCGGCTGCTACTTCGACTTCAAGGTCAACGGCGGCAACTCCTGCACGAAGTGCGCGGGCTCGGTGGATTGCCCGGCGTCGCGGCCGACGTGCAACCTCGGCTACTGCGAAGTGCAATAGGCGAGCTTCGCTCGCGCGCGGCCGCGCGTCAGCGCTGCGAAGCGCGCGTGCAGACGCAGTCTTTGTCCTGGTGGCGGAAGCGCACGTGCTCGCAGCGGTGGCAGACGGTGAGCCACTCGTAGTCCTCTGGGCGCGTGAGCGCGTCGGCCGCGAAGAGCGTGAGCACGCGGTACGCGAGGCGCATGCGCGGAGCGGCGACCGGCATCCAGCCGGTCGCGCCCGACGCGTCGGTGACCTCGATCATCGCGTGCGCGGCGAGCAGGCGGTGCGCGAACGAGGTCTTCGTCCGCGAGATGCTCAGGTTCTCGAGGACGGTGAGCACGCGCACGTGCGCGTCGGCGAGCAGATCGTCGACGGCGGCCGGCTCGATCGAGCGGTGGCCCGCGCGATGGTGCGGCGACGGCGGCACCGAGCCGGAGTGCGTCGCGTCGCGGTACGCGCCGACGAGCCACAAGCCCAGGTCGGCCTTGGTCCACGAGCCGCCGCCGTTGATGAACGAAAGGCCTGCCCGTCGGCAGCGCTCGGCCACGCCATGCGCGGTATCCCCTCCGCCGAGAATCCGTCTGGTCGAGCTTCCGGTGGACCCCATGCGAACG
>JAYVXL010000033.1:0-9146 GCA_043785185.1 Myxococcales bacterium | reverse complement strand
GAACGGACGGCGGCAGCGGCGCCGGCCGCACGCCGCTCGTCAGGAGGTGCAGCGTCGCGACCTCGTTCGGTCCGTCGTACGGCGGTACGCGCGCGAGCATCTCGAACATCACCGCGCCGAGCGACCACACGTCTGCGCGGCGATCGACGTCGCGCCCGAGCGCCTGCTCCGGGGACATGTACCGAATCTTCCCCTTGAGCTCGCCCGCGTTCGTGCGCTCCGTCACGCGGTCGCGGGCCTTCGCGACGCCGAAATCGATCACCTTCGCGACGCCGCTGGTCGCGACGAGGATGTTCTGCGGCGACACGTCGCGGTGCACGACGTTCCGGAGCCCGCCGGACGCGTCGCGCAGCTCGTGCGCCGCGTGGAGACCCGCGCACACGTCGGCGAGGATCCGCAGGACGACGCCCGCCGGCAGCTGCGAGCCGTTCTTCTCCACGGCGCGCTGCAGCCGCGACAGCGACTCGCCGTCGATCCACTCCATCGCGAGAAAGAGCATCTCGTCCGCCTCGCCGACGTCGAGGATGCGCGCGACGTTCGGATGATCGATGGCGGACGCCACGCGTGCCTCGTCCATGAACATCGCCTGGAACTGCTCCTGCCCAGCGAACTGAGGGAGGATCGTCTTGATCACGACGAGGCGGTCCATGAGCTTGTGGCCGCGGTGTCGCGCGAGCCAGACCGCCGCCATTCCGCCGTAGGCCAGCGGACACAAGAGCTCGTACCGATCCAGTCGGTCGCCCGCGCGCAGGCCTCCCGGCTCCATCGCAGCCACCACCTGGGAAGTATCGCACCGCGCGGCGGCCTCTCCTCTAGTTTCTGCCGGAGGCGGGCGATCGCGCGTTTATGGGAGACGCTGGGAATCGGCGTCCAGTGACGCTGAACATTGATTTGGCGCAAGTTGCCGCCGCTTCCTGGCTGGACGGCGCACCCGAAGGCCGCGTAACGCCGTCCGGCACGTGCGGTTACGGAACTGACGCGTCGCCGTTCCGCGCCTTGCTCTTCTTTCTCTTCCTTCAACGATTTCCAAATGTTCGATGCGGTTCGCGAATTGCACGCCGCCCGCCATGCGTCTCACTCGCTGCGACCCCTGCGGGCGCGCGAAGGAGCGCCGGGTTGGGCCGCGCGTCCGCGGACCGAGGAGCCTCTATGCGGTTTTCGATCGTCTCGCGCCTGCTCGCCTTCGTTCCGCTCGCCGCGATCGCCACCGTCGCGCTCGCGGGCTGCGAGGACGGTCCGACCCAGAGCTACAACCCGGCGCCCGCCGGCGCCGGCGATCTGCTCAACAACGGGAACACGCCCGGCGTGGTCGATCCGACGAAGGGGTCGTATGCGGCCCCGGACGCCGCCGCGGGGACGAACAAGCAGGTCCTCTGCGACGGCCCGACGACGCAGAAGGTTTGGGCCGCGGCGTTCGCGCAGCCCATCCTCCCGCCCCAGAGCGCGGGCGGGCTCGACATCGCCGGCGGCGACACGTGGCGAGGACTCACGATCGAAGACGCCGAGGATCCGAAGAAGAACGGCCTCTGTCAGAGCACGAACGCCGGTGACATCTTCGGCAACGGCACGCTCGCGAACTACTGGGGCGACAACGCCGAGATTCTCGCGAACTACCGCGTCTCGAACCACAAGATCATCGGCATACTCCTGCGTCCTGGATACCAGGGCACAGTCGAGCTCACGAGCCGCGACAAGGCGCACCGCTACTCCATCCCGATCAGCTCGCAGGTCCAGAAGGACGGCAACAACTGGGAGCTGCACTGGGCGCCCAACAAGAACTTCCTCGACGAGGCCAATGAGCTCTACGACGCGCTCATCGCCACGTTCGCGCCGGGGTTCCCTGCGGACACCGACTGCCAGGCGAGCCGCCGCTGCATCGTCGGCAGCTTCGGGGACGTCGCGTACTTCTACGTCCCCGCGCTCGGCTCGGCGCTCTGGGTGCCGAACCGCAACGCGGCGCAGCCGGCGCCGAGCATCCTGAACCGCATCGACCAGGACCTCGCGAAGGTCATGCCGTTCTCGTTCGCCAGTCCGCTGCTCAAGCTCGACGCGTCCGGCCCGATCGCCAAGAGCGGAAATCTCGGCCACGCGGCCGCGCCGTGCACGCTGCAGATGGGGCTCACCTACGGCGACTTCATCCGAGATTGCGTGCAGATCTCCGGCGATCCGGCGAAGGACAAGACCGAGCTGAACAAGCTCCTCGGCGGCCTGACGCACGGGACCGAGCGCTTCCACTTCGACATCCAGGGCGTCGACATCAACTTCACGGACAGGGCGCTCGCGCCCGAGGCCATCATCGCCGACACCGACCTGCCAAGCGCTGACGACTTCTCGTCGCAGCTCGCGATCGATCAGTCGACGCTCGGCCGCTTCGCCAACGATCGCGTGGGCAACGACGCGAACGCGGCGCGCGACAACCACGGCGCCGGGCTCGTCTACCTCGAGTACGGCCGCCTCGTGCAGGCCGCGCTGGCCAAGTACTTCCCTGGGAACGAAAAGACGCTCGGCGACGCGCGATGCCTCGCGCCGTCCGTCGACCCGAAGAAGCCGATCTACCCGCTCGGTTGCACCGGATTCGAGGGGCTCGTCTCCCACGTCGCGAGCGCGGCGTTTCCGCGCAACGCCGTGGGCTACGACGTCTCCAAGAGGATCAACACCGGCTACGACGGCGGCCTCAAGCCCGGCCACCTCCAGGCCGCGTTCTGTCTCGACGCCACCGGCGTCGCGACCGACTACCAGCTCTGCACGAGCCCGCCGGGCTCGGGGCAGGGCGACATCGTCGGCGCGAGCGGCGACATCTTCGCGACGTCTTTCTCCCGCGTCCTCGCGGTCATGGGGAAGAGCCAGGTCACGAGCCTGCCGAGCGAGGCGCAGGACGTCCGGTTCTTCTTCCGGCAGTACGTCATCGCGCTCCTCAAGTACCTGACGGTCGCCGGCACCGCGAACGAGACGCCCGACGGCGTGCACGCCGTGCCCATCGACCCGGACAACCTCTTCTTCGACTCGATCGGCGCAGGTCAGTTCGAGATCGGCGAGTACGTCGACCGGCGCTTCGCGAGCAAGACGCAGCCGCCGCTCGACCTCGTCGTCACCGCCGACGTGAAGAACGGCATCTTCAACAGCTACAACTTCTCGCGTGAGCTGCTCCGCGGCGAGTCGGCGCTCTACACCTCGATGCTCGAGGACCAGAGCCACGGCGTCGGCCAGGAGAACACCGCGCTGCTGACGAACATGTTCGGCAGCCCGATCCTCGCCAAGGCGTGGAAGGACATCCCCGACCCCGCGAACCCCGGCGGCGCGCCGCTCGCCACCGCCTACTACTGCGCGACGACGCTCGACAAGACCAAGTGCACGATCGCGAGCGGCGGCGCGACCACGACGTACACGCCGCCGCTCGACGCGCTCGGCGCCGTGCTCCTCGACTCCGCCGGTCGCCCGCTGCTCGCGCCGTACAAGGGCGCGTTCGGCACGTCGCGCACGATGTGGACGCTCGGCGCGACGCCGGCGACGGTCGTGAAGACGCTCGGCGCGACGCAGCAGGCCGTCGTCAAAATCCCGCTCCACAAGGACCCGTACGACCAGACGAGCGACCCGCCGCGCGGCGGCCCGCCCGCGCTGCAGTTCACGGTGCCATGGGCGCCGAAGCAGCCGGGGATCGGCTTCCCGGTCGCGCTGACCGGTACGCGCGACAAGTTCATCGAGACCTCGCAGCTCGACCTGTCGGGGACGACGATCTCCGCGAACATCGACTACGACAACGTGCTCGACCAGGCCGGCAACCCGGTCAAGACGGGCGACATCATCCTTAAGGCCGTCGAGACGACGGACTTCCTCGGCGAGGTCTTCCTCTGCCGCGACGACGTCAGCAAGGATCTCCTCGCGGTCGAGATGTACACGCCGGTCGCGGTCATCCTCGACTGGTTCGCCGCGCACCCCGGCGCGTACCAAGCGTGCGGGATCATCATCCGCTACAGCCCGTACGGCAACTACGCCGACTACATCACGTCGCTCACGAACGGCGTGCGTCTCGGCATCACGCAGGGCGGCGGGTTTGGCCGCGTCGTCGACGTCACCCTCTTCACGCCGGGCCAGTAGGGAACGACGGAGAACAACGAACATGAAACCCGTCCTCTCGCGCCTCTCCGCCTCCCGCTCCTTTGCGCGCCTCTTGCCGACGCTCGCGCTCGCGCTCGCCATCGCGGCCTTCATGGGCTGCGTCAGCGATCGGCCGTCGCGCAACGGCGTCTTCAGCGAGAACCAGTACCTCCGGAAGTCGTTCCTCGTGCGCCCGGCGGAGCCGGGCCCCGACGGCAAGCCGCAGCAAGACACCGGCTGGCTCCTCAAGGCGTCGATCCTGCAGGTGTCGTCGCCGAACCTGCTCGGCGGGTCGCTCTTCGGCGTCTTCCCGGGCACCGAGAACGGCGGCGCGCTCGTCCGCTTCAAGATCACGCAGGACAAAGTCGAGATGGTGAACCTGCGCGAGCTCAGCGCGAAGGTAGACGCCGAGAAGACGCGCGTGGAGGAGGTCGTCAACGCGTGGCCGGCGACGAACGTGGACCTCAAGTACCGCGTCAACCTCGACGGCGAGAAGACGAACTTCTACGAAGAGAACCAGGAGCTAGGCTGGGAGGTTCGCCAGTGGGTGAAGCTCAACTTCGCGAAGAACGACATGAGCGACGTCGCCCCGTTCCCGGGCATGCAGGACGTGCTCGCGCAGTGCGTCGACATGGCCAACGCCACCGTCACGCTCGTGCCCGGCTCGTTCAACGTCGACGAGAAGAGCGACTACTTCGAGTGGACGACGGAGGCGACCTTCCCCGTCAAGCTGACGAGTCAGGCGTGCATCGACCAGTACGGCCTCCGCGGCCGGAGCGCGTTCAACCTCGGCAAGTACAACCAGACGATCACGCTCAAGTACTCGATGGTCCGCCCCGAGCGCCTCACGGCGCCGCCGGGCGCCGCGGCCGTCGATCAGTACGTGCCGCTCGAGGTCGGCGAGAAGGACCCGATCCGCCACAAATATGGCTTCTTCGACTGGACCGCGTGGAGCCGCGATCTGTCGAGCGGCCTCGTCGCCGCGCGCCAGCTGGTCGTCCGTTGGAACGCGAAGAAGGACTACGTCACCTGGTACTTCGATCCGGGCTTCCCGGAGGCCTATAAGGCGTTCTTCGTGAACGCGGCGTCGAAGGACGACGTCGGGACCGTGCAGGGGCACACGAACAAGCTCCTCGCCGACGCGGGCGTGAAGATGCGCCTTCGCTTCCTCAACGCGAACGACCTCGTCGACTACCAGGACAAGAAGCGCGACGGCGGCGCGCCGGATCGGATGCCGACCGCCTACGGCGACATCCGCTACTCGTTCCTCCGCTGGATCAGCGACCCGGACATCCAAGACTTCTTCGCCGGCGTCACGCAGTTCGTGATCGACCCGCGCACCGGCGAGGCGCTGAGCTCGTCGATCGCGTTCAACGACTTCGCGATCAAGGACTACTACGTCCAGCGCATCGACGCGTACCTCCAGACCGTCGGCGCCAGCCTCGACGTGAACTCGGCCGACCCGTGGCCGAACACGCCGAAGAGCTGCAAAGACGGCGACACGCTGCCGATCGTCCCCGCCAAGGTCGCCGCCAATCACAACGGCACGTCGACCCTCTACGCGAAGATGCAGCAGTACCTGCGAAAGCCGGTCGGCACGTTCGGCAACCTCGGCCCCGCCGACTTCACGGCGACCCAGGACGACGATTTTTTCCGCGCGTACTACGCCCTGCTCCCCTACTACGTGTACGCCGACCCCGACTCGAACCCGTTCGTCATTCGCGAGGGCGGCAAGGGCGTGTACGGACCGGGTCAGGTCTGGAAGATGGTGGAGGACGAGACCGAGTTCCACCAGACGATGGCGAAGATCGATCAAGGCCTCTCGCCCTATGACGACGTCACCGGGCCGCACGGCCTCGACCACGCGCTCGGCTTCTTGAACCGCTTCCGCGATCTCACGACGAACCACAAGAAGCTCGAGCGCGCCATGACGAGCGTGGTGCACCCGTACATGCACTTCGACGCGCCGAGCGCGTTCTCGTTCGAGCAGATGATGGCCCGCGACGCGCGCCACTGCATCACCGACTCGGACGGCACGCGGCGCTGGGAGACGAAGGAGGAGTGGGTCCAGAACCTGATCGACACGTACTGGTCACAGGTCGCGTGGCACGAGTTCGGCCACTCGATGGGCCTCGCGCACAACTTCATGGCGTCGATCGACAAGCCCAATTTCCCGAAGTACCAGGACGCTCAGAAGCGCGAGCACTACGCCCTCTACGCGTCGAGCGTCATGGAGTACAACGCCGCCCCCGATCGCGTGTTCTGGCACGCGGGCTGGGCGCCGTACGATCAGGGCGCGATCAGCTGGATCTACGCGAACGACGCGCGCGGCGCGGGCCAAGGCGACAGCATCTCCGGCCAGTCGTCGAGCAAGGACCCGGCGTTCGTGCCGCCGTGGAAGGACCCGCATGGGTTCAGCGGGCCGACGGAGATTCAGTACCTCTTCTGCACGCACCAGCACATCGCGTACACGCCGCTCTGCCGGCAAGGCGACAGCGGCACGACGCCGAGCGAGATCATCGCCAACCAGATCGACGCCTACGAGTGGCAGTACACGTGGCGCAACTTCCGAAAGTACAGAAAGCTCTGGGACAACTCGCAGTACGCGTCGTCGCCGGCGAACGCCATCATCGACATGCGGCGCTTCATCTCGATGTGGATCTTCGACTGGAACAGCGGCGAGCTCGCCGACTCGCTCCGTCGCATCGGGCTCAAGAACCCGAACCCCGCGGGCTCGGACCTCCAGTACTTCACGCAGCTGACCAACAAGTTCAACGCGGAGGCCTCTGCCGCGAACCAGATGGTCGCGGCCTTTCACAAGGCCGTCATCCAGCAGGCGTCGGGCGAACGGCCCTACCGAACCGTGTACGACAAGTTCTACGGCGACGTGACGCAGCAGGGCATCATCCTCGACAAGCTCTTCGCGATGCAGGGGTGGGTCGCGATGTGGCCGACCGACAACTACGATCCGAACCAGGCGGGCTCGTACGTCGCCTCGTACAGCGGCATCGGCGACGCGTCGTACACGGCGGTCGCGGAGGACGCCGTCGACTCGATGATCGGCGGGCAGTACGACGTCTACCCGTACTTCGTGCCGCTCGCGGTCGCGCAGTTCGCCCAGGACACGCACAGCCCGAGCTTCTCCGGCCGCATCGACGTGCGCGACTGGATCGGCGGGCACACCTTCACGCGCTTGCAGGACTTTCTCGATTACTTCCGGGACTTGGCGGTGCAGACGAACGCGATGGGGCAAAACCCCGCCCTCTACGCCGGCTGCTCGACGGTCGCGACGTGCACGTACGATCCGCGCCGCATCTCGGACAACCACAACGAGTTCTTGGGCCCGGACAGGCGCCTTTGGATTTGGTCGTACATTCCCGACCGCAACCAGTGGGTCGCCGTCCAAAAAGAACGCAATACCGCCTCTTACGTGATCGTCCGCAATTACACGGACGACGTGATCGCGCAGCTTGATGATGGTTCCCACCCGGGCGGCGCGTACGGCGCGCTCCTCCCGATGAAGTACTTCCTCGACGCGTTCACCAACTTCAACTGAGCCTCGTTCTCACCCGTTTTCCCCGCGTTCGGTCGGACCTGACGCCGCACCAGGCCTGCACTGAACAAAAAACCTGTCTTGGGACAAGCTGCAGCGTCGTCACGCTTGCGCCACATCCAGGATCGTCGTAGGAGCTTCGAGCGATGCGTACCTCAACTTTTGGGCTCGGGGTCTTGGGGATTCTCTTGGTCAGCGGCGCAGCCTCTGCGGCCGGCGGCGGGGAGAAGGCGGGGCAGTCCGGGAAGGGCAGCTCCGAGTCCAAGGGCGGCTTGGGCGTAGGCGCGGCCGGCGGCGGCGAGAGCGAGACGGGCGTCGTGGCCGAGCGGCGCAACGTCGACCAAGTCGCGAACCGCAACGAAGAGAGGAAGCCGTGGGAGGTCAGCGCGACCTGGGAGACCCACCGCGTCATCCGCCAGAACGAGAGCGCCGGCGCGAACAAGAACCTGAACATCCTCTCGGGTTCGGCGCGCTACGACGTCACGGACAAGGATCGCCTCCGCGTCAGCGCGTACATCAACCAGCGCTTCATCGCGGACCAGGGCGAAACGGGCTTCCGCTTCGACGACGTCGGCTTTCAGTACCGCCGCACGATCCCGCTCCCCCAGCAGTTCACGCTGTTCGCGAGCGCGCAGCTGACGGCGCCGACGTCGTTCTACAGCCAGAAGTCCGGCATCATCACGCAGCCGCGCATCGGCCTGAGCGCCGAGAAGCAGTTCGGCGAGTACGTGACGGTCAGCGCGCGCATCAACGGCGGCACGACGATCGCCAAGTACCGCACCGCCGAGGGCGGCGCGCCGAACGGCAAGTACAGCCTGGGCACCGGCGCTGACGTCGAGGTCGTCATGCCGTTCCACAAGCCGCTCTCGTTCGGCGCAGGCGTCGGCACGAGCTACTCGTGGTTCTACGAGCCGAATTCCACGAACGATCCGAACCCGCAAGTCCGGTCGCTCGGCACGACGGCGGACACGCAGTTCTCGCAGCAGCCGATCGCGCAGTCGTACTACGGCGAGATCTTCGCCCGCTACGTGCTGCCGAGCATCGTCGGCCTGAAGAGCGACCTCTCGGTCGCCGCCGCGAACGGCGACCCGTCGCTCGGCTCCGTCTCCGTCCTCCGCGACGGCGTCGCGAAGTTCAACCTCGCCTACCGCCAGACCGCCGAAGTCTACGCGACCCTCGCGATCCGCTACTAAATCCGAGTCCCGCCCGGAAGCCCTTCTCCTGCCGCTCCCGCCTCCTGCCGCTCCCGCATCGTGCGAAGCACGAATCGCGTAGCGAGGGCAGGGGAGAACTCCGCCCGAAGGGCGGAGGGGAACCGAAAGGTTCCCACCTGACCAACCGTAGGCTTGTGTCACGCGAAGCGTGGACACGAGGCTACGCGCGTTTGGCCTCGAGGATTTCGCGGACCCGAATCGGGGGTAGGTCGCGCGCGCGGGCGCGGAGGCGCTCGAGGAGGGCGGCGCGGTTGGGCGGCGCCCCGGGGTTCGGCGGCCGCTCG
>JAYVXL010000032.1:0-9151 GCA_043785185.1 Myxococcales bacterium | reverse complement strand
GCGCCCGAATCAACGGCACCGAAGACCGCGCCGTCCTGCACGTCGCGCTCCGGAACCGGAAGAACACGCCCATCGTGGTCGACGGCAAGGACGTGATGCCCGAGGTCAACGCCGTGCTGGCGAAGATGCGCGGCTTCACCGGCCAGATCCGCAGCGGCGCGTGGAAGGGGCACACCGGCAAGCGCATCACCGACGTCGTCAACATCGGCATCGGCGGCTCGGACCTCGGCCCGGTGATGGCCACAGAGGCGCTCCGCCCGTACTGGCAGGAGGGCCTCGCCGTCCACTTCGTCTCGAACGTCGACGGCACGCACATGGCGGAGACGCTCAAGCCGCTCGACGCCGAGACGACGCTCTTCATCGTGGCGTCCAAGACCTTCACGACGCAAGAGACGCTCATGAACGCGCGCTCGGCGCGCGAGTGGCTGGTCGGCAAGCTCGGCACCGAGGCCGCCGTGCCCAAGCACTTCGTCGCGGTGTCGACGGCGACCGCGGAGGTGCAGAAGTTCGGCATCGACACGAACAACATGTTCGGCTTTTGGGACTGGGTCGGCGGCCGCTATTCGCTGTGGAGCGCCATCGGCCTGCCCATCGCGACGGTCATCGGCATGGACGCGTTCGAGGAGCTGCTCACCGGCGCGCACGAGATGGACGAGCACTTCCGCACCGCGCCGCTCGAGAAGAACCTGCCGGTCATCCTCGGCGTGCTCGGCGCGTGGTACGGGGGCTTCTTCGGCGCCGAGACGCACGCGATCCTGCCGTACGACCAGTACATGCACCGCTTCCCCGCCTATTTTCAGCAAGGGGACATGGAGAGCAACGGCAAGGGCGTCACGCGCGGCGGCGCGCGCATCGAGGGGTACGCGACGGGCCCGGTCGTCTGGGGCGAGCCGGGCACGAACGGACAGCACGCGTTCTACCAGCTGATTCACCAGGGCACGCGCCTCATCCCCGCCGATTTCCTCGCGCCGATCGAGACACACAACGCGCTCGGGCACCACCACGAGGTGCTGCTCGCGAACTACTTCGCGCAGACCGAGGCGCTGATGAAGGGCAAGACCGAAGCCGAGGCGCGCGCCGAGCTCGAGGCGCAGAAGCTCCCCAAGGAGCGCGTGGACGAGCTCGTCCCGCACAAGGTCTTCACCGGCAACCGGCCGACGACGTCGATCCTCTTCCAGAAGCTCACGCCGAAGACCCTCGGCAAGCTCGTCGCGATGTACGAGCACAAGATCTTCACGCAGGGCTGCATCTGGGACATCTACAGCTTCGACCAATGGGGCGTGGAGCTCGGCAAGCAGCTCGCGAAGAAGATCGAGCCGGAGCTCGCGGGCGCGGGCGACGTCACGACGCACGACGCGTCGACCAACGGTCTCATCAACCGCTACAAACGGCTGCGGCGCTGAACCGGCACTACTCGTCGGCGACGCGCGGATGGATGGCCACCGCGCGCGCCCGAAACGACTCGGCCGACGCCGCGTCGCCTGCCGCCGCGTAGACGCGCGACGCCGTCCAGAACAAATCCGCCGAGACGAGCGGCATCGCGAGCGCCTTGTCGATGGAGCGCCGGGCGTCGGCCGCGAGACCGCTCGCCAGCTCCGCGCGGGCGAGCGCGACGAAGCTCGGGCTGCCGGGTCGGAGCTCGACGTTCTTGCGGAGCAGCCCGAGCGCCCGCGCGACGTCTTTCGTCGCCATGTAGTACTCCGACGCGTGCCAGTACATCGCCTCGGGGTACGTGGCGACGAGCTTCGCGTAGCCCGCCTTGGCCTTGGCCTCGAGCGCCGCCGTCTCCTTTTCGCGTCCCCCGATGAGCGCGTACTCGACGGCGAGCGCGTGCGCGAACTCCGGATCGGAGGAGAGCAGGACGACCTTCTCGTAGAGGGCCGCGGACTCGTCGTGACGGCCGGCCATCCCGAGCGTCTCGGCGAGGTGCTCGAGCGCGGCGATGTGCGTGGGGATGCGCGCCGCGGCTTCGCGGAAGAACGCGATCGCAAGGTCGAGCTTGCCGGTGTGCACCTTCTGGATGCCGCGCTGCACGTTCAGGTGCGCGACGACGAGCGGGTTCGTGTCGGTGATGCGGTCCTCGGCGGCCTCGAACGCCGCGTCGGCCTCGGCCTCGTGGCCGAGATCGTGCTCGAGCTGCGCCTCGCGGATCCACGTCGCCACCTGCGGGCGCGCGCGCCGGGCCGCGCGGATCCGAGGGATCGCGGCGTCGTACAAGCCGTCGTTCCAATCGAGCTCGGTCTCGAGGTCGGCGATGCGCGTGGCGTCGGCGCCGGCCGCGGCCGCGCGCTTCAGATCTGCGCGCGCCTCTTTGAAGCGGTGCAGGCTCTGCTCCTGCTCGGCGCGCATGAGCGCGCATTTTCCGTCCCATCGCGCGCCGCGCGGCGTGTCGTCGGGATCGCGCGCGAGCTCGAGGCAGCGGGTCGTCTCGTCGATGCCGAGCTGAATCTCGTCGAGATCGCCGCGGAGGCGGCCGCGGGTGTGGTGAGCGGCGCTCAGGGTCGTCAGGTTGTGGAGGAGGTCGGGGTGCTCCTTCGTGAGGCGGGTGAGCTCGTCGATTTGCTCGTCGAGGTTGCCGAGGGCGATGTCCGCCTGCGTCGTCGGCAGCTCGCGCGCGGTCTTCGGCTTGCCGCGCAGACCGCGCGCGGCGTCGGCGTGCGCGTCTTTGGCGCCGGTGGCGCCCGGCCCCGGCGCGGCCGGCCCGCGGAAGAGGAGGATGGCGCCGCAGCCAAGCGCCGCGAGCCCGAGGACGACGGCGCGCGCGGTCCCGCGCCGCGCGGCGGGGGTCTTCCTGCGGTCCGTCATGCGCTCACGTTCGCGCAGCGTCCTCAGGGACGGGGCGAAAATCGGACGTCGAGGTGGTGGATCTTGGAAGCATCGTACTTGGACCTACATTGCCCCGCGCGCCGGAGTATCGCCCATGATTCGTCGTGCACACATTGTGGCATAACGCTTGCTGAGCGGGAGGCATGAAGAAGGTCCTCCTCTCCGCGCTCGTCGCGGTCGCGGCCTCCGTGGGCAGCGAAGCGCCCAGCCGAGCCTCGGATCACGCCGACGGCCTCAAGACCACCATCGACAACGCGGCCGACCTCACCGACCTCTACACGTTCACGAGCCCGGAGAACCCCGACAAGCTCGTGCTCATCATGAACGTCCACCCCTTGGCGGGGGCTCGCTCGCGCTTCTCGAACGCGGTGGATTATGTCTTCCGCATCCGCCCGATCGACGACGCCCGCGGCCTCAAGCCGAACGCCGACGCGGCGCGCGAGCAGAAGATCACCTGCTCGTTCAGCGGGGGCATCTTCCTCGTCGAGCCAAAGCAGCACGCGACGTGCACGTTCGCGTTCGGGCGCGGGAGCGTGGAGACCGTCGAGTTCGACACACGCTCGGCCGACTATGGCGCGGGCGGCAGCGGCGCGCGCAACGGCCTCCGGGTCTTCGCCGGCGCCCGCTCCGACACCTGGTTTCTCGATCTCGGCAAGGCGGTCAAATACATCAACGGCGCGACCGTGCCGAACGGCCCGGGCAAGAACGGCCTTCAGGGATCGAACGTCCTCTCCATCGTCGTCGAGGTCGATAAATCGCGCCTCGCCGGCCCCCTCCTCGCCGTGACGGCGCAGACGGTGCGCAAGTGACCGCGGCAAAGGCCTCCACCATGAAGACGCTCCTCCCCGCCACCCTCGTGCTCGTCGCGGTCGCCGCGGCCGTTGGCTGCTCTGCGCAGCCGGACCCGACGCCCCCCGATCAGGGCGAGGACAAGATCGGCCTCGTGAAGGGCCCGGTCGACCACGCGGCGATCGTCGAGGCCACGACGTTCATGCTCGTCACGGCGCCGACGATCGCGCCCCCGCTCGACTCGGCGCTCGATCCGTTCAACGAGTCGGATCCGTTCCACATCAACGGCGCCCAGTTCAAGGACGCGTTCAAGAACAACCTCGCCAAGTTCGACGCCTACGACGCGAAGTCGGACTGGACCGACGCGCAGGTCGAGGCGTGGACGACGCGCATCGCGGGGAGCAACTTCCTCGTCGTCGACACGTCCAAGCCGTGCGACTTCGACGCGCCGCGCACGTACCTCGAGATCGAGCGCGCGCAGCTGACCGGGAAGCCGCACGCGACGTGCGGCGGCCGAACGCCGAACGAGGACGCGCTCGACGTGACGCTCAACTTCATGATGCGCGGCCCCGCGGCCTCCGTGGACGACGACGACGCAGTGCACGACGGCGTCGATCAGGCCACGAAGAAGGCCTCCCGCGCGTTCCCCTACCTCGCCGAGATGAACGGCCTGTAGCCGAGCTCCCCGGGTGGACCCCTCCCGGGCGCTCGATTAGAGTTCGGCCCGTGAGCACCGAGAAGCCCGAGGCCGCCGAAAAGCCCACCGATCAGCCCGGAAACTTCGTCGCCGAGCTCGTCGCGGCGGACGTCCTTGCCGGGAAGAACGGCGGCCGCGTGGTCACGCGCTTTCCGCCCGAGCCGAACGGCTACCTCCACATCGGCCACGCCAAGGCCATCTGGATCGACTTCGGCGCCGCGGCGGCACACGGCGGCCACTGCAACCTCCGCTTCGACGACACGAACCCCGAGGTCGAGGACGTCGAATACGTCGAGCAGATCAAGGCCGACATCCGCTGGCTCGGCTTCGATTGGGAGGGCCGCGAGTTCTACGCGAGCGACTACTTCCCGAAGCTCTACGCGTACGCGGTGAAGATGATCGAGGCCGGCCTCGCCTACGTCGACTCGCGCTCGCTCGAGGAGCTGCGCGCCACGCGCGGCGACTTCTACAAACCCGGCGAGGAGAGCCCGCACCGGGGCCGCTCGGTCGACGAGAACCTGGATCTGTTTCGCCGCATGAAGGCCGGCGAGTTCCCGGACGGCGCGCACGTGCTCCGCGCGAAGGGGGACATGGCGTCGACCGACGTGAAGATGCGCGATCCGGTCATGTACCGCATCCGCCACGCGCACCACCACCGCACCGGCGACGCGTGGAAGATCTACCCGATGTACGACTGGGCCCACGGCCAGAGCGACTTCATCGAGGGGGTCACGCACTCGCTCTGCTCGCTCGAGTACGTGAACCACCGTCCGCTCTACAACTGGTTCTTGGACCAGATCGGCGCGCCCGAGGGCGCGCGGCCGACGCAGATCGAGTTCGCGCGCCTGAACCTGACCTACACCGTGCAGAGCAAGCGGCTCCTTCGACAGCTCGTCGAGGAGAAGCGGGTCTCCGGCTGGGACGATCCGCGGATGCCGACGCTCGCCGGCCTCCGCCGCCGCGGCGTCACCCCCGAGGCGATCAAGGCGTTCTGCGAGCGCACGGGCGTCTCGACGCGCAACAGCGTGGTCGAGGTCGCGCTGCTCGAGCACGCCATCCGCGATCACCTCAACACGACGAGCCCGCGCGTGATGGCCGTCCTCCGGCCGCTCAAGGTGACGATCGAGAACCTCCCCGCGGGGGAGGTGCAGTGGCTCGACGCGCCGTTCGATCCCGAAAAACCCGACGGTCCGTCGCGCAAGGTGCCGTTCACGCGCGACCTCGTCATCGAGCAAGAGGACTTCATGGAAGTCCCCGCGAAGAAGTGGTTCCGACTGGCGCCCGGCGCCGAGGTCCGCCTGCGCTACGCCGCGCTCGTGACGTGCAAAGAGGTGAAGAAGGACGCGAGCGGCAAGGTCGTCGAGCTCGTGTGCACGTGGGACCCGCAGTCCAAGGGCGGCGCGCCGCACGACGGCCGCAAGGTGAAGGGCACGATCCACTGGGTCAGCGCGACGCACGGCAAGGACGCCGAGGTGCGCCTGTACGATCGCCTCTTCGACGTGGAGAACCCGGTCGCCGCGGGCGACGAGAAGGACGCGTTCTTGAAGCACCTGAACCCGGCTTCGGTCGAGATCCTCAAGGGCGCGAAGGTGGAACCGAGCCTCGAGAGCAAGCAGCCGCTCGAGCGCGTCCAGTTCGAGCGCATCGGATATTTCTGCGTCGACACGGACTCCAAGCCGGGCGCGCTCGTCTTCAACCGGACGATCACGTTGAAGGACAGCTGGACCGCCGCACAAACCGGCACCGCCGCGGCCGCTGCGCCGGTCCGGGCGGGCGCCGGCGCCAGCAAGTAAGCGCGCGCGCCATGCGGGGCCGTCCGCGCGTCAAGCTCACGCTCGAGTCCGGCGCGATCTACCCGGGCCAGCCGTTCGTCGCCGAGCTGGCGATGGAGAGCGGGACCGCGACGCCGTGCGACTTCGTCGACGTGGAGCTCCACGGCTACGAAGAGATGTGGACCGGTGAGGGCAACACGCGAAGCGTGACACGCCACACGATCGTGCGGCTCTCGTCGCGGCACGAGCCCGGCACGCTGTCGCCGGGCACCAGGACGCTCGCCACGCGCTTCGTGGTCCCGCCCGGCGCGCCCGCGTCCTTCGACGGCGTCGAGTGCAAGGTCCATTATATTTGCAACATACACATTTCGATCCCGTGGTGGCCTGATCGCCGCGTGTCGTACGCCGTCCCGGTCCGCTGGCCGCCGCGGCCCGTCGGCGAGCCGGCCGCGCAGACGTTCGCGACCAACCGCGAGGGCCCGCTCGGCACGACGCCGTACATGGAGGCGTCCCTCGATCGCACCGAGATCGTCGCCGGCGAGATGTTCGCGGGCTCGCTATCCATGGCGCACGTCGCCGCGAAGACGATTCGCAAGGTGGAGGCGAAGATCCTGGGCATCGAGCACCGGAACTACCGCGGCGCCAGTGAGCGCTTCGCGACCAAGTTCTCCGCGCAGATCCACGAGGGCGGCGTGCCCGAGGGCGAGCCGGTGCGCTTCCGCCTCGGCTTTCCGAAGGACGCGCCGCCGTCGTTTCAGGCGCACCTGTTCCGGGTCGACTACCAGCTCGAGCTGCGCGCGGACGTGGCGTGGGGGAGCGACGTGGTGCTACGCATCCCGGTCGTCGTGCAGCCGCGCGACAGCGACGCGGGAAAGCCCGCGCGCGAAGGGCGCGTGGCGCCGGTCGGACGCGAGCGCCGCGCGGTCGTGTGGGCGGAGGTCGCGAGCCGCCTCGGCTTCACGAACGATCCGGAGCAGGAGCGCATGCTCTTCAACGAGGGAGACGTCACGCTCGTCGTGCAGACGGCCGCCCGCGAAGACGAGATGTTCGTCGCGGCCGAGCTGGCGTGGCCGCCCTTGGGGATCGATCTCACGGTCGGCGAGCGCCAGTGGACGAGCCTCTTCGGCGACCACGTCGACGTCGCGCACCGCGCTGCCGCCAAGCGCTTCACGATCCACGCGCGCGAGGCGGCGCAGGCGCAGGCGCTCTTGACCGCGGCGCTGCTCGACCCGCTCGCGGAGGTCGACGAGGTCCTCGTCGACGATCGCGGCGCGCGGCTCGCGCACCGCGGCAACGCGCAGGTCACCGCGCGGCTCCTCGCGATCGTGGGGACGTACCAGGCCATCGCGCGCGCGTTCGCCGTGGCGATCCCGCGCGTGCCGCCGCCGGCGGCGATGGCCGCGCACCTGCCCGCGTGGGAGGCCTTCGCCACGCGCGTCCAAGGGCGCCTCGAGCGCGGGCGCATGTGGATCCGCGGCGTGCGCGGCGCGGACGTCGTCGAAGTCGGGACGCTTTGGGGCGAAAAGGGCACCGTCGCCGGAACGCGCGTGGCCGTCGTGCTCGAGCCCCCGATCGAGGTCGACCTCGACGCGCCGACCGTCTCGCCGGCGGCGCGCGCGGCGCTGCAGGATCTGGCCGCGAGCGCGGCGACGCACCACACGGCGAACGCGCTCGCGGTGCTCTTGCCCGACCCGCTCCCCGACCCCGAGGCCGCGGAACCGTGGCTCGAGCGCCTCGGGGTCGCCGCGCGTGCGCTCCGCGGCCAAACGGCGGCGGGGCCGTTCCGCTAAGACGAGGAGACGCTCGGTCGCATGCGCCAGATGTGGAAGCGGTCCGTCATGTTCGCGTGGAAGTAGAGGAGGCCGTCCTTCCCCCACGACGGCCGCGACGCCATGCGATCGCCCTCCGTCAGCTGCACCAGGCCCGACCCGTCGGCGCGCATCGCGAACAGGTTCGACATGACGTACATCTCCTCGTCGCCGTGCGCCGACGAGAAGGCGATGAAGCGCCCGTCCGGCGACCACGCGGGCCCGACGTCATCGGCCGGTCCGTCGCTGATCTGCCGCGTGTCCGTGCCGTCGGCGTTCGCGACGAAGACGTGCGCGTGCCCGCCGTTCGTGCGCGAGAACGCGATGCGCTTGCCGTCCGGGCTGAACGCCGGCGCCGAGCCGGCGCCGAACAGGGTCACGCCGGTGCCGAGCAGGTCCGAGACGCCGAGCGCGTGGTCGAACCGCCGCGCGACGCGCCAGCCCGACTCGTAGCGCGCGACGTTCAGCAGGGACATCGCCACGGTCTGCCCGTCGGGCGACATCGCCGGCCACTCGGTGAGCAGGTACGGATCGCCGGCCGCGGCGATGAAGCTCGTCTGCGACAGGCTCTCGCCGAACGTCTGCATGAGCGCCCTCTGCGAGCTCGTCGTCTGGGACACGAAGAGAATGCCGGTGCCGTCGGGCATCCACGTCGGTTCGCGCCCCACCGTGTCCTTCGACGTGTACTCGACGCGGCGCGCGCCGGCCTGCCTGACGTCGGCGAGCGCCATCACCTCGACATGCGGCGGGGCGTCCGCCGACGACGCGACCTCGTAGGCGATCTCCTTGCCGTCGGGAGAGACGGCCGGGTCGAACTCGTTCTCCGTCGACTGCGTGACCTGCTCGAGGTCCTTGGCGGCGTCCGTCGTTCGGACCGGACGCCGGTAGGAGGCCGAGCATGCCATCAGCGGGAGCGCGGCAAGGACGATCGCGATTCTCGGCACGGCGCGCCTCCTTCAGTACGGGTTGTCGCCGTTTTGTGAGAGCTTCGTCCCGCCGGCCGGCGCGCCGGCGCTGCTCTGCGCGCCGGTGGGCGGCGCCGCGGCGGGCGGCGTCATGCCCGGCATCATCGGGCCGCCGTAGGGCGACCACATCGACGGGAAGCCCGGCATCTTCGGAAAGAGAAACTGCGGCGTCCGTGACCAGTCGCCGAGCATGATCGTGGTGCCGGTTCCGCCGAGGTGCCCAAGGGCGTCGTAGGCGTGCATCATCACGTGCATCGGCGTGACGTTGGCGACGGACGCGCGCGTCTCGTCGGA
>JAYVXL010000031.1:0-9154 GCA_043785185.1 Myxococcales bacterium | reverse complement strand
TCAAGGGCAAGCCCACGTACATGGCGCCCGAGCAGCTCGGCGGCGAAATCGATCACCGCGTCGACGTGTTCGCGGCGGGCGTCATGATCTGGGAGGCGATCGCGGGCCAGCGGATGTGGGGCGCGAGGAGCGACATCGAAGTCCTCGGCCTGCTGGTGAAGGGCCACGTTCCCTCCCTGGCCGAGGCGGCGCCGAACGCCCCTCCGGAGCTCGTCGCGATCTGCATGCGCGCGCTCGCACCCGAGCGGGACGCGCGACCGCCGACGGCGGCGGTGCTCCTCGCCGAGCTGGAAGGCTTCCTCGGGAAGTCCGGCGGGGACTCGGTGCGCGACGCCGCGGAGGTGGTCGCCGGCCTCTTCGAGAAAGAGCGCGCGGAGGTCCGCACGCTGATCAATCGACACACGTCGGAGATGGAGTCGCGGAAGGAAAGCGACAAGCTCCCCAGCCTCCACCCCGCCGCGCTCGACTCGTCGGCCACGCCGGTGGGCGACAGAAGGCTCGCGAGCACGCCCTTCGCCGCTGCGCCGCCGAGCACGCAGCAGCCACCGGATTCGGCGTCGGTGACGAGGCCTCGCTCGCCCGCGCTCTTCGCCGGTATCGCCGCCGCCGCGGTCGCCCTCGTCGCGCTCGGTGTCATTGGCGGTCTCGGGGCGACCCGGGCGCGCCGCGCCGTCAAGGTCGAGCCCGCGGCCTCCCCGCCGGCCGCCGCCGCCGCCATCGCCGTCGTGAAGGTCGAGCCGACGTGCGCGAAGGGGATGGTCAAGATCCAGCCCGGCAACTTCTTCATGGGCTCCGACGACAAGGACGACTACGACTTCGAGAAGCCCGCGCACAAGGTGACGCTCTCCGTGCCCTTCTGCATGGACATCTACGAGGTCACGACCGACGACTACAAAGCGGCGAGCGACGCCGGCAACGTAAAGCGCGCCGGGCAGACGAACGAGTGGGAGGGCATCACGGCCGCCGAGCGCAAGGCGTTCGATCCGCTCTGCAACATCCGCGCGCCCGAGGACCGCGGCAAGCACCCGATCAACTGCGTCACCTGGGAGATGGCCGACGCGCACTGCCGCGCGCTGAAGAAGCGCCTGCCCACCGAGGCCGAGTGGGAGTACGCCGCGCGCGGCCCCGACGGCCGCAAATACCCGTGGGGCGACGAGCTGCCGGGCCCCAACTTCCTCAACGCCTGCGGCAAGGAGTGCATGGCGTGGGCGAAGAAGAACCACGTCGACCCGACGGGCATGAACACCGCGATGTATTCGGACGACGATGGCTTCGCGGCGACGGCGCCGGTGGGCTCGTTCCCCGCGGGCAAGTCGCGCTACGGTCTCCACGACGTGGTCGGCAACGTCTGGGAGTGGGTCAGCGACTGGCACGCGCCGTACACGAGCGCCGAGTCGACCGATCCGAGCGGCCCGGCGACGGGCGACGAGCGCGTCATTCGCGGAGGGGCTTGGAACGGCGCGATGGCGTCCTGGGTGCGCCCGACGTTCCGCTACCACGACACGCCGACCAAGCGGAGCCACGGCATCGGCTTCCGCTGCGCGATGACGCTGGCGCCGTAGGGTTCCTCCGGCTCGCGTCAGTCCGACGTTCGCGGCGCGCCGGGCACCCCGCGTTCGGTCGGCGCGGTCTCGGTCAGGTGCGGCAGCGCACCGTCGAGCGGCACGGCGTCGCCCCACCCCGGCGCCTGAGCGAGGCGGCCGTCATCGTAGTAGTTTCGCCACGACAGGTCGGATGGTGGTCATGGGCGAAGGAACTTCAAAGTCCAAGACCGACGGAAGCCGCGCTTCGGATCATTTGTACGCGTCGGGGTTGAGGACGTTGCCGTACCAGCCGGAGATCTCCTGAACGACCATCGTCCACCCGTCGGGGATTCCGTCGTTGTCCTTTGCCGAAGACGCGCCCGGTGCGAAGGAGGGTATGGCCTGGTTGCCGATGATCAGGTGCATCGCGACCTTCTTCGTCTTGCCATCGGCGGGATCCACGTACGTGGTTTGCGGATACTCCATGTAGCTCGTGATGATCAGCTTACCGTCGACGAAGACGTCGATGAGGTCGCTCCCGTCTCCGCGCCAGTTTCCGACGAGATCGTGAAAGTCGGCGGACCAGTCGAACGGCGTCTGCTCGAAGTCGGGGCCAGCGTTCGGGTGAAACACGTAGCCGCCGGAGCTCGACCAGTAGACCGCGTGGGGGCTCGTGCTCCAACGCGTACCGTAGATGTCCGGCGTCCCGTAGTCGATTTCGTGTCCCGTCGGCACGCCCGCGCCGAAGCGGGAGTAGTTGTCGTTCCAGTCGATCTCGAACGCCACGCCCGACAGGCGCACGAGCGTCGCGTCGGTCCCAAATCCTTCATAGGGGTTGCCGAGGGGACCCGGAGAGATTTGCGACCCCGTGAACAGCCAGATCGGGTTCCAGTGGTGGTCGCCGCGCGCCGACTTGTAGCGAACCTTGAGCGTGGTACCCGGGCGCCACTCGAACGGAAGGCGCAGCATCGCTCCCCACACCTTGCCCGGCGAGCAGTCGGTGCGTCCCTTCGAGCACATGGCGCGAAGGTGCATCCCGTCGTCCATCATGACGTGCAGATCGTTGGGATCGCCCACCGCATAGTGGCGAGCGACGGCCGCGAAGGTGCCGTTGTTGGGCTGGCCCGTGTCGATCGGGCTGCCGAACGTCGTGTTCAGGTCACCCGACAAGTAATTCATGAAGAAGGCGTCGCGGATCTGCTGCGACGTCGTCATGTTCGCCCCGGGCTGCGCGCAGCCCATGACGAGCGAGAACGCGTTGCTCGCGCCGGAGGTGAGCGCGAGGTTGTCGCCGAGCGACGCGGCGGGGTTCGACGGCAGCGGCGTGCGGAGCGGCCAGTTCGGCTTCGTGAGGAACGTCGACGTCGGGTCGCCCGGGATTTGCTCGGGTTGCGGCACGAACGGCGGGCCGCCCGCGTCCGCGGAGCACGCGCCGCCGCGCGCGTCCGCGAAGGTCGCGTCGGGCACCGCTCCCGCGTCGCGCGCGGCATCCTCGGCGAGGCCCGCGTCCGCGGCGAGGGTCGCGTCTGGGCCGCTCCCGGCGTCGAGCGGAGAGGGGACGTCGTTGGACGCCGGCGACGACGACGACGAGCAGGCGGCCGCGACCGAAGCGAGGAGAGAGCCGAGGGTTAGGCATGTCCGCGTCGAGAGCATGTCCTTCATCCTAGCAACCTGCGGGCCTGCGCCGCGGCCGCCCACCGCCGCGCGCTTCCTTCGCATTTTCTCACGCCACGGAGCGCGCGCTGCGCACGTTTCGTGCGAACACCTGCGCAAGCTTCGTACAGCGCGTGGGCGCTGACTGGCGAGAGCGCACGAGATCGCCGCCGGGCGCTCAGAACGACGCGCCCAAGAGCGGCGGGGCGGAACGGCGGTCGGGGCCCGCGGCGGGCCTCGTGAGGTAGAGGACGACGCCGACGCCCGCGGCGACGAGGGCGAGGGCGAAGGAGACGTCCGCGGCGACGAGCTTCCGCGTCACCGCGTCGACGTCTCCTGTCGCGCACGACCTTCTGCAGGCGAGGAGCTCGTCGCGGCCGGGATGGCCGTAGAGGCCCGACAGCAAGAAGTACGCGCCGACCCCGGCGGCGGCGGCGGCGGCGCCACCCGCGACGAGCACCGACGCGGGGACGGGGCGCGCAGGGGGTGCCGGCGACGGCGGAGCGCCCGCGCGCTCGGGCGCCGCGGGCGGCGGAATCGTCACCTCGATGGTGCGATGGCGCTCCCCTTCGACGACGACGGCGCGCACGGTCACCGCAGCCCCGCCGTCGCCGACGAAGACGAACTCGTGCTCCCCCGGATCGACCGGCACCGCGTGCCCATCGAGGCGCGCGAGGAGAGGCATCCCATCCATCGTCACACGAACAAGGCTGAGGTCTTTGTGCGCGGCGTCCCGCGCGGCGAAGGCGAGCGTAGGCGTGCTCGCCTCGACCTGCGCGAGCCACGTCACGCAGTCGGCGCGCAGGCGTGCAGGACAGCTCTCACGCGCGCACGCGAGGAGCGCCTCGCGCGCGGCGCGGAGCTTTCCGTCCTGGCGCCGCGCCTGGGCGTCGACGTAAGACGCGAGGCACACCGACTTCTCGTCGGCGCGCGCGACGTCGCCCGTCGCGAGCACCAGCGCCGCGAGCGCGGCGACGCTAGAAGCACTCCGGCCGAGGAATCCGGAGGCCGCGCTCGTCGATCGTGAACGGGTCGCTGCAGTCGGGGTGGGAACGGCGTGTGGGGCGGGCGGGCTTTGCGGCCGGCTTGCCGGGCAGCGGTTTTTTGCCGACGGAGGAGGGCAAGGGGTCCGTCTCGCGTGGCGGATCCATCGGCGCGGCTCCACCCTGGGGAGTGTACACCGAAGCGGCGTCGGGGGACTCGGAGGCCGGCGCGCCCGCGGCGATGGGCGCCGCATGCTCGCGCGCCTCAAAGCGCGCGCGCGACCGGACGACGAGCGCCGCGCCGAGCGCGAGCGGCAACGCGAGCACGGCGGCCGCGACGAGCGCGCGACGTCGCGTCGTCGGCGCCGGCCCGTGCGGCTCGAGCGCCGTCGCCGCCTCGGCGTCGCTCACGAGCGTCGAGATCATCGGCGCGCGCGCGTCTGGCGGGCGCGCCGCCGTCGGGATCGGCGCGTCGACGTCGTCGGCGGGCGTTCGCTCCACGTCGGCCACGCGGTGCGCGCGTGCCGACAGCGACGCCGACGCCATCGATGTCACCCAGTCCGACACCTCGCGCTGCGTCGCCGGCGCGACCGCCGCCTCGAGCGCCGCGGCCATCTCACGCGCGTCGCCGAAGCGCGCTTCAGGCTTCTTCTCGAGCCCGCGGGCCACGACGGCCGCGAGCGCCGACGGCAGCTCGGTGACGACGTCGTCCACGCGAGGCGCGCGGACGGACAGGACGGCGTTCACGATGGCGCCAGGGCTGTCGGCGTCGAAGAGCCGCCGGCCGACGAGGCACTCCCACAGGATGACGGCCACCGAGAAGAGATCGGCGCGCCGGTCCAGCGTGGCGAGGAGGAGCTGCTCGGGCGCGGCGTACGCGAGCTTGCCTTTCACGCGCCCGTCCTCGGTCTCCTGCAGTCGCCCCGCCGCCTTCGCCACGCCAAAGTCGAGGACGCGCGGCACGCCATCGAGCCCCACGAGCACGTTCTGCGGGCTCACGTCGCGGTGCACGAGCTCGAGCGGCGCGCCGTCTTCCCCCGTCGCCTCGTGCGCCGCGTGGAGCCCTGCGAGTACGCCCGACATGATCGCCACGAGCACGCGCGGCGGTATTCGCGCGCCCGCTTGACGCGCCGCGCGGTAGAGGGCCGACAGCGACTCGCCGTGCACGTACTCCATGACGAGCAGGAGCTCGGCCCCCTCCGACACCACGTCGAACGACGCGACGACGTTGGGGTGACGCACGCGCATCGCCAGGCGCGCTTCGTCGAAGAACATCGCGCAGAACTCGGCGTTGCGGACGAAGTGACGGTGCACGCGCTTGACGGCCACGACGCGCGAGAAGCCGGACTCCGCGCGCAAGCGCCCGAGGTGCACCGTGGCCATCCCGCCGGCGCCCACCGCCTCGAACAGGTCGTAGCGACCGACACGCTCGGGGCTCAACCGTCCCTCTGGTCGCCCGCCGGCAGACGGATCATCGAGGCATGGTGCGATGGGGGCTTCAGCGGGTCAACGTGAATGGGCGCTTTACACCGCGAGGTCCGCGCAGGGACAATCGCGCGAGATGCGGCGCGAGCACCCCGAGACCGATCTCGACCCCGAGGGGGAGAGCGGGGACGCGGCCGGCGGCCTCGGGCACGTGTACCTCGTGGTTCGTCACGAAGCGGGGGCCGCCAGCGTGCATCCGCTCGCGGAGGGCGCGTCGCTCGTCGTCGGTCGTGGAGACGACGTCGACATCCGCACCGAGAGCACGCGCGCGTCGCGACGGCACACGCGCGTCGCCCTCGACCGCGGCGTCGTTCATGTGGAGGACCTCGGCAGCCGCAACGGCACGCGCCTGAACGCCGACGTGCTTCGCGGGCAAGCGCGCGTCGCAAAGGGCGGCGACGTCATCAGCGTCGGCCCGCTGACGATCGTGATCGCGCGCGCGGACGAGTCCGGCGCCGCCGCCGCCGCTCCCACGCTGCCGCCGCGCGCGCTCGGCGTCGACGCCGCGATGACCGGAATGCCCGACCACGTCATCGTCGCCGACCCGGCGATGGTGCGCCTCTTCCAGGTGATCCGCCGCCTCGCCGCCACGCCGTCGACCGTGCTCATCCTCGGCGAGACCGGCTCCGGCAAGGAGATCTGCGCCGAGCAGATCCACCGGCGGAGCGCGCGGGCGGACGGGCCGTTCATTCGCCTCAACTGCGCGTCGCTCCCGGAGGGGCTCCTCGAGAGCGAGCTCTTCGGGTTCGAGAAGGGGGCGTTCACCGGCGCCGATCGCCGCCGTGCCGGCTATTTTCAGGCGGCCGACCACGGCACGCTCCTCCTCGACGAGATCGGCGAGATGCCGCTCACGCTCCAGGCCAAGCTCCTTCGCGTCCTCGAGCAACGTACGATCACGCGCCTCGGCGGCACCGAGGAGGTCCCCATCGACGTGCGAATCCTCTGCGCGACGCACCGTGATCTGGCGCGCGATGTCGAGGACGGTCGGTTCCGGCGGGACCTCTACTACCGCGTCAGCACCTTTACGCTCGAAGTGCCGCCGCTGCGCGAGCGCCCCGCCGAGGTGACGCTCCTCGCGGCGCTCTTTGCGCGGAGCTATGCCGAAGCCGTCGGCGCCACGCCGCCCGTCATCCTGCCGGACACGACCGCGGCCCTCCTCCGGCACGCGTGGCCAGGCAACGTGCGCGAGCTGCGCAACGCGATGGAGCACGCGGTGGTGATGGCCGACGGCGCGCCGCTCGCGCCGAGTCACTTGCCGCGCGCGCTCGCCGGAGGCGCGCCGCCGGGGCCGTCCGGGGAAGCCCGCGCGATGCCCGACGCGCTCGGCGACCTGGAGCGCCGCACGATCCGCGCCGCGCTGGAGGCCGAAGGAATGAACCAGACGCACGCCGCCAAACGCCTCGGTATCTCGCGCCGCGCCCTCATCTACAAGATGGCCAAGTACGGCTTGCGCTGAGCGCCACGACGCGACCGGCGCGCGAGCTTTGACCCGCGGCGCGACGTCGGCGACACTCATCTCGTGCCGCGCCCGCTGGTCTCCGCGTCCCGAGCGGCGCTCGTCGGCGCATTTGCGGCGCTCGTGCTCCTGGCGGCGTCGGCGTGCTCGGTCATCTTCTCCGTCTCCGACTTCGCGTCGGTTCCCGCGGCCGACGGCGGCACGACGCAAGACGCGAGCCCGCTCGACGCGCACGTCGACGCACAGGCAGCCTTCGACGGGCCGTCCTACGCCGAGGAGGTCCTCGCCGACACGCCGCTCGTGTACCTCCGCTTCGACGATCCGGCCGACGCCGGCAAGCCGAAGAACCTCGGCTCGCTCAGCTTGACCGGAGCGGCGTACGCGGCGAGCGGTGTCACGTTCGGTGTGTCGCCCGGCGCCCTCGCCGAGAGCCCCAACGCGGCGATCGGGCTCGACGGACAGGGCGGCAACGTGCTCGTGGGAACGAACGCCGAGCTCGACTTCGAGAATTTCGCAAGCTACTCGCTCGAGATCTGGATGGAGGCCGACGCGGCGTTCTTCGCGCAGCCGTCCAACCCGTTCGAACGCCTCTTCGGCAAGAGCGCGGGCAGCGGCGACACGCGCGACGGCTACGCGTCGTACATCCGGAAGGGGCCCGGCTTCGCCGTCGAGCGCTTCGTCAACGCGAACATCGGCCGCGGCAGCTTCGGGTACATCGCGTCCGACAACGCCGCGCTCGAGAACGGCGCGCCGGTGTGGTTCCAGGTCGTGGTCACGTTCGACGGCGCGCAGATCGTCGAGAGGCTGTACGTCGACGGCGTCAACGTGGCCGCGAACGCGTCGAACGTGCCGTTGCAGGGGCTCGCGGGCGCGGCGCTCGTGGTCGGCGGCGAAGGGGACGGCGGCCCTGGCGTCGCGCCGACCTGGTTCAAAGGCTCGCTCGACGAGTTCTCGGTCTACGATCACGCCCTCACCGCCGAACGCGTCGCGAAGCACTACCAGGCGGCCGTCCGCCGCGCGCGCTGACGGAGCGACGAGCGCCGCGCATTTTACGATGCGACAAATGGAAATGCGCACCACCCGCGGCGCGTCGGCGCGCCCATGAGGGCCTTGGGGGTGAGGCTCGGGCCCCTCGCGACGGGGGGCGAACCGCGGTACAAGGGAGCGTGCTGTCCGACGCTGCCGTGCGAGGCCTCGCGCCCACGCACCTCGAGAACTACCGCGCGTCGCGCTACCGCGCCGACGACGTCGCCATCGAGCTGTCCGCGTTCGGCGCCGCAGATCGCGCGATCGTCGTCGAGATCTACGAAGCGCTCCGCGAGCTGCTCGTGCTCGTGGCCCCTCCGAGCGGCGTGGACGACGCCGCGCCGCTCATCGCGTTCGCCGAGCGGCGCGATCTCCACGGGCTCCTCTTCCGCGTGCGCCAGCTGGGCGCTGCGGCGGGCCACGACGCGACGGTCGCCAAGGCCATCCACGACATCCGCGGCGGCGCGTTCACCGCGATGATGCTCGAGTTCGGTCGCCTGAGCCGCGCACCTTACCGAAAGAACCTCGCGCGCTCGCTCTACTACCTCGCGCGCGACCACATGAAGATGATGCGCAACGTCGCGCGGGACCTCGATCCCGAGGCGCGCGCGCGCGACCTCGCGTTCCTGCCGCACTCGCTCGCGGACCTGGCGGACGCGCTCCGCGGGTTTCCGGCGCAGGTGGGCGACCGGCCCGTCGTCGTGCGCGTGCAGTGCCCGGCCGAGGCGGCCATCGCGGAGAGCTGCGTCGAGTGCGGCGCGATCGATCGCGCCGCGTACAACCTCTTGAACAACGCCGCCCGCTACGCGGAGGAGCCGTCCATCGACGCGCACCTCGTGCTCGTCGAGGGGAACCTGCGCGTCGCCATCGCGAACCCCGTGAGCGAAGCCCAGCGGAGCGTGCTCGCCCCTGAGCTCGCGGCCGACAGCGGCGGCCTCTTCCGCGGGTTCTCCACGACGGGCTCGGGCTATGGGCTTCGGATCGTCGCGGAGCTCGTCAGCAGCGCGTACGGCGTGACCGACCCCGAC
>JAYVXL010000030.1:0-9165 GCA_043785185.1 Myxococcales bacterium | reverse complement strand
GGTACCTGCCCACCAAGGGCGGCACCATCACCGCGAACATCTCGGTTCCGGTGAAGCGCGCCGACAACTACAAGAGCGAGGTCGATCAGGTCATCAGGTCCGCGCCGCAGTGCCTGGCGTTCATCGCCTACGACGACGTCGGCGACCAGTTCATGGTGGACTTGAAGGCCCGCATCGCGGAGCTGCCCCCCAGCTTCATCGTCATCGGCACCGACGGCCTCTACACGTCCGGCTTCATCACCAACGGCCGCGCGGACAAGACCAACCCCGCGTCGCCCACGATCGCCGAGGGCGTCTACGGCACCAACCCCGACACGAACCCGCCGACCGGCGAGTTCGCGGATTTTCGCAACCTGTACAACGCGTACTTCCCGCTCGGCGCCGGCAAGCAGCCCGAGGCGTACACCGCCAACGTGTACGACGCGGCGATCCTCGCGATCCTCGCCGTCATCCAGGCGGGGACGACGACCGACGGCGCGAAGATTCGCGACGCGCTCTACGCCGTGTCGAAGGGCGGCACCGCGTACGGGCCGGCGCAGCTCGGCGACGCGATTCAGGCGATCAAGCTGGGGCAGGACATCGACTACAAGGGGGCGTCGGGCAACGTCGATCTCGACGACAACGGGAACACCGTGTCCGACTACATCGTGTGGGAGGTCGTCAACGGCAAGTTCGCCGAGCCGCCGATCGACCGCATCAAGGCGACCGAGCTCCTCCAATGATGATCTTCGCGACCGCCCGCCGCCCGCTCCACGGTCTCTCCTCATGGGTCGCGCTCCTCGCGTTCGTCGGCAGCCCGGCGGCGCTCGCGGCCGCCTGCTCTGCGAAGGAGGCGGCGGCGCCGTCGGTGGGGACGTACACGATCGCCTTCCCCTCCACGGCGGCGGCGATCGCGACCGACAGCGTGAAGGTCTACGTCTTCGACGTCGGCGACGCAGCGATCGGCGACACCTGCCCGAACTTGGTGCTCGCGCGGCGCAGCAACCAGGCGCTCCCGACGCCGCTCGTCGAGGCCGCGCCGGTGTCGCCGTGTGATCTCGCCGCCGGAAGGGGGCAGGTCACCGTGCCGTACGGCGTGCGCGCCGTGCTCGCCGTCGGCCGCAAGGGGGCGAAGGACTTGCTCATCGGCTGCGCCATCCAGAACATCGGCGAGGGGAGCACGCAGGTGCCGGTGCAGCTCGCGTTGGCGTCGACCACCGTGGACGTGCCGTCGACCGCCTGCGCCAATCTGAGCGACCGCTGCGCGGGGCGCTGTCCGTAGTCGAGAGAGCCGCGCGAGCGTCGGTCGACCGAGGACTCAGTTGCAGCGCGTGCCGCCGCAATTGAGCAGCGGGGTGAGCGAGGCCTGCGTCGGGGCAGCGGTGTCCTTGCCGCGCAGGACGAAGAACGCGCCCGCCGCGCCGCCGACGACCACGGCGCTGGCGATGACCCAGAAGACCGGGCTCGAGAGCACGCCGCCGCCGCTGGACTTGTCGCCGCCCTCCCTGCTGCCGCTGCTGCCGCTGTTGCCGCTGCTGCCGCTGGTGCCGATGGGCGGCGGCGGGGGTTGGGTCGGCTGCGTCTCGACGACCGCGGACTTCGGCGCCGCGGGGTTGCCGGTCTCGAACGCCACGTCGTCGCGATCGTCGAGCGCCTGCGCGTAATACTCGAGGCGCGACTTGCCGGGCGGCGGCGAGGGAAGGTCGACCTGGACGCTGTTGCCGATGCTCACCGTCGACGGCACGTAGTCGCCGGACGTCGCCCACCGATAGCCGACGCTCACCTTCTTGATGATGTGCGTCGGGTCGCGCGTCGTGACGCGCAGGACGCCGCCGTCTTGCATGCGCACCGTGGCGACGACCTCGATGCCGGGCTTGGTCGGCTGCGAGCGCCAGAATCCGCGCGCCTCGAAGAACGGCGTCGTCACCTTGGGGCCCTGGTTCGGGTCGACTTGGTAGTCCGGCTCGTACGTCATGAGCAGGATGAACGCGTCGCGCGCCGGGTCCTCGTGGTCGAGGAACGCGTGCGTCGTCGCGAGGATCTTGTAGGCGCGCACGAGCTGGTCGTGCGAGAGGCCGCGCTGCTTGAGCACGCGGTCGGCGACTTTGTTCGCGTCGTCGAACTCGAGCTTGCCGTACAGCTGCTCCGCGGCCTCCACGTCGGCGAACGCGGGCACCACCGGAGGCGCGGGCTTCGGCGTCTTTGGGCCGCGGAAGATCGGCGCCGTCCAAGGCGTCTCCGCGCGCGCGGCGGGACCCGCGAGCATCGCGCACGCGAGCGTCGCCATGGCGGCCACCTGTAGGGATCGTCGCATCTCGGCTCAGGATAGTAGGGAAGGGGCCCGCGTGGTAGCAATCCGCACGATGACGCGCGCGACACCCCGAGCCTCGTGGGACGAGTACTTCATGAACATCGCGAGGGAGGTGGGCACGCGCTCGACCTGCGATCGCAAGCACGTCGGCGCGGTGATCGTGCGCGACAAGTCGATCCTCGCCACCGGCTACAATGGCTCGATTCGCGGTCTCCCGCATTGCGACGAAGAGGGGCACCTCATGGAGGAGGGGCACTGCGTCCGCACCGTGCACGCCGAGGCCAACGCGATCGTGCAGGCGGCGAAGAACGGCGTCCGCATCGACGCGTCGAGCATCTACGTGACGGCGTCGCCGTGCTGGGGCTGCTTTCGGCTCATCGCGAACGCGGGCATCGGGAAGATCCTGTTCGGCGAGTTCTACCGCGACCCGAAGATCTTCGATTTCTCGCAGCGGCTCGGCATCGAGCTCGTCGACCTGTCCAAGCCCGCATGAGCCGGCGGCTTTCGGTCGCGGTCGTCCAGGGCGGCCCGTCCAGCGAGGCGGAGGTGAGCCGCGCCGGCGCGGCGGCGGTGGCGCGCGCGCTCGTGCAAGCGGGTCATCAGGTCGCGCGGCTCGAGCTGGACGCGTTCCTCGCCGAGTCGCTGCGCGGCGGCGGCTACGAGGTCGTCTTCCCCGTCGTGCACGGCGCGGTCGGCGAGGACGGCGCGCTGCAAGGGCTCCTCGAGGTGCTCGAGGTCCCGTACGTGGGCTCGAACGTGCTCGCGAGCGCGCTCGCGATGGACAAGCGCATCGCGCGACGCATCTTCGCGGAGGAGGGGCTGCCGGTCGCGCGTGGCAAAGCCTTCGCGCGCGGCGCGGCCTCACCGTCCGTCGCGGCCGCGCGCGCGCGCGCGGAGATCGGCGCGCGCCTCGTCGTGAAGCCGTCTTCGCACGGCTCGGCGATCGGCGTGACGCGCCTCTCCGAGGACGCCACGGAAGCCGACGTCGCCCGCGCGCTCGAGGCGGTGTGGACGCTCGACGACGTCGCGATCGTCGAGCACTTCGCGCAGGGACGCGAGGTGACGTGCGGCGTGCTCGATCTCTTCGGCGCGGCTCCGCGCGCGCTGCCGCCGACCGAGATCGCGTCCCCGAAGGATGCATTTTACACGTACGAAGCACGCTACGCGCTCGGCCGCAGCGTCCACACGTGCCCGGCAAAGCTGGGCGCGGACGGTCGCGTCCTCGCCGAGGTGGAGCGCGTCTCGCTCGCCGCGCACCGCGCGCTCGGCTGCCGCGATCTCTCGCGCGTGGACTTCGTGGTCGGCGACGTGGACGACGCGTCGAAGCTCACGCTCCTCGAGGTGAACACGATGCCCGGCATGACGGCGACGAGCCTCTACCCGGAGGAGGCCGCGGCCGGCGGCCTCGCCTTCCCGGAGCTCTGCGCTGCGCTCGTGGAGAGCGCGAGGGCGCGCGGCCCCACCGCGCGCGTCGCCGCGCGTCCGCTGCCGCGGTAAATCGCGACCCAAGGCCCACGCGCGCCGCGGGTCAGCACACTTACACACCGCGGAAGCGCCTGTTGTCTCCGAGTGGCCTTGTCACGGCGGGGGGTCGGGCGCACGCTAAGAAGAGACGGCATGGCGCGCGACTCGTTGTTCGGCGAGCAGATCATCTGGAGCGGGCGGCCGAAGGTCGTGCGCGTTCCTTTGCGCTACCGGCTGGGCGCGGCGTGCCTCCTCGTCGTCGCCGCGAGCACGCTTTGCTTCGCGGCGGTGCTCGGCCGCACGCTCCACGTGCACGTCGGCGGTATGGTCGCCTTCGCCGGCTGGTGCGCGACGCTCGCCCTCGCGGCGTGGCGCCTGCCGCTCGTGTGGCGCGCCGACGTGGAGTACCTCGTCACCGACAAGCACGTCATCTGGCGTCGGGGCCGAATCCGCCGCATGATCGATCGCGACGCGGTGAGCTACGCGCTCATCCGCTGGAGCGCCGCCGATTCGACGAGCGGGGATCTCGTCCTCGTCCGCGCGGTGCCGACGGGCGCCTTGCGCCGCACCCTCAGCCTGACGCTCTCCGACGTCGAGGCGCCCGACCGCGTCTGGTCCATCGTCCGCGGCGTCGCGCCGGGAGCCTCGCTCGGCGACGGCGCGCGCGCGCTCGCGCAGCGCCTCGACGATGGTGAGCGCGTCGTCTGGACGGCCGTGCCGATGGCGTCGCCGTGGACCGTGCAGCGCGTCGCCACGATGGCGCTCGCCGCCGTGCTCGCCCTCGCCGCGATCCGGACGATCGCGAAGGCGATCCCGCCGCTCGCGAAGCTCCTCCGGCTGCACGCGCTGCCGCCGAGCGCGATCGCGCTGCTCGTGCTCGGCGTCTCGCTCGGCGCGCTGCTCCTCGTCGCCGTCGCCGTTGGGGTCGGCTACAGCGCGCTCGTGCGTCCGTCGCGCCTCGCGCGCGTGACGCGCTACTTCGTCACCAACCGGCGCGTGCTCATCCACCGCGGGCTCGAAGAGCTCCACCTCGATCGCGGGCGCATCGCGTACGTCATCGCCGCGCCGCAGAAGGCGGACAAGGACGGCGTCGGCGCGCTCCACGATCTCTTCCTCGTGCTCGACGGCCCGCGCGCGCGCGCGCTCGCGCCCATGGGAGCGTTCGGCGGGCAGGATCGCACGAGCCTCGTGCCCGTGTTCGCGTCGATCGGGGACGCGGAGACGGCCTCCGCGATCCTCCGCCCCGAGCCTCGCGAGATCCGCGACGCGGCGTGACGCTCGCCTGAATCAGTCTCCTCGCGCCGCGAAGCTACTGGCAGTAGGCGTAGCCATTCACGGGCTTCTTGCACGCGAGGCCGATGGCCGCGCACTCGTCCGGCTTTGCGCCCGGGCCGCATAGCCGCCGGCTCGTGCCGGCCGCGAGGTCGCAGCTCGCCGCGCACGAGGCGCCGGTGTATTTCGCCGTCGCCGCGTTCCACCCGGCGCAGCAAACGTTCCCGGTGGCGCAGTTGCTCTGGTTCGCGCACGCGAACGGTGCGCCTCCGGCGTTCGTGCACGCCGGCGCGTCGCCGCAGATGCCGGCCGCCTCGCTCGTCGTGATGCAGCAAACCGAGGTCAGCGGGCAGAACTTGGCGGGCTCGCCGAAACAGCGGATGCCGGCGTTCGCGTCCGCGCCTGCGTCGGCGAGGGTGCCGGTGCTCCCGCTGCTCGAGCCGCCGCTGCCGGACGCGCCGCTGGAGCTCGCGCCGCCGGAAGTCGAGCCGCCGTTGCCGGACGCGCCGCTGGAGCTCGAGCCGCCGGAAGTCGAGCCGCCGCTGCCGGACGCGCCGCTGGAGCTCGAGCCGCCAGAGCTCGAACCACCGGCGTCTCCGTTCCCGAAGAGGCCGCCGTCGGCAGGGGAGCTGCACCCGATGAGAAGCGCCAATGTGCCGAGAGCGACGATCCGCATCGCCCCGGTCTACGCCCGCGCGCCCGGAACCTTCCCCTCGTATGCCCTCGTATGCCGCGAATTCTAGAGCCGGACGAGCGCCGCGCCCCACGTGTAGCCCGAGCCGAACGCCGCGAAGAGCACGTTCGAGCCGCGGCGGCACCGTCCCTCGCGCCACGCCTCGGACAAGCCCAGCGGGATCGTGGCGGCCGTCGTGTTGCCGTACTTCTCGATGTTGTGCACGGTCTTGGTCTCGGGGATGCCGAGCTTGGCGCACACGAGCTGGTTGATGCGCATGTTCGCCTGGTGGGGCACGAAGAGGTCGACGTCCGCAGGGGTCAGGTTCGCCTCGCCGAGGACTTCGCGCGCGACCTCCGGCATCTTTTCGGTCGCCCAGCGGAAGACCTGCTTGCCGTTCATCTGCGGGTAGTGCTTCCCCTCGTCCATCATCTCTTTGGTCAGTCGCGGCGCGTACGCGCTCGCGGGCGCCTCGAGCCACAAGTCCTTCGCGCCCGCGCCGTCGGCGTGGAGCTTGATCGACTTGATGCCGCTGCCCTCGTCCTTCGCCTCGCCGACGACCACGGCGCCGGCGCCGTCGCCGAACAGCACCGCGACGTCGCGCCCGCGATCGGCGAGCTCGATGCCGGTCGAGTGCACCTCGGCGCCGACGAGGAGCACCTTCTTGTAGACGCCGGCGCGAATCCACGCGTCGGCGATCGAGAGGCCGTAGAGGAAGCCCGAGCACTGGTTGCGCACGTCGAGCGCCGGCACGCCGGGGAGGCCGAGCTTGTGACCGAGAAAGCAGCCCGAGCCGGGGAAGTTGTGGTCGGGCGAGAGCGTCGCGAAGATGATCGCGTCGACCTCCTTCGCGCCAATGCCCGCGTGCTCGAGCGCCATCTGGCTCGCCGGCACCGCGAGATCGCTCGCGCCGATGCCCGAGTGCTCGATGAAGCGTCGCTCCTTGATCCCCGAGCGCTGGACGATCCACTCGTCGGTGGTCGTCATCAGCTTGGCGAGATCGTCGTTGGTGACGACCTTCGTGGGGACGTAGTGGCCGACGCCCAAGAGAGTGGAGCTCTTCATCCGCGGGGTTTTCCCTCACGCCGAGCCACTTCGCAACGACGAAACGAGCGACGCGGTGCGGCATCGCGGAGCGGTGTCCGTCCGGGTGCCTCGGGGAATGCATGCTCGCCGCGCCCGGTTCGGGCTTAGGATTCCGTTGCCCATGCGAACCACGACCCGTCTCCTCTCGTCCGCCGCGCTGTCCATCTTCTCTGCGGTGATCCCGTCCGTGGCCCGCGCCGCGCCCGCGCCGCTCGCGCGCCACACGTGCCCGAACGGGCTCGAGGTGGTCGTCTCCGAGATGCACGCGACGCCGCTCGTCACCGTCGAGATCGCCGTCCACGGCGGCGCGATGATCGAGGACGAGAAGTACAACGGCGTCTCGCACCTCTACGAGCACATGTTCTTCAAGGGCAACGCCGCGCAGCCCGACCAGCTCGCGTACCTCGCGCGCCTGCGCGAGCTCGGCGCCGAGTTCAACGGCACGACCGGCGACGAGCGCGTGAACTACTTTTTCATCACGACGAGCGAGCACCTCGAGGACCAGATGACGTTCATGCGCGACGCGATCGCGACGCCGCGCTTCGACCCGAAGGAGCTCGAGCGCGAGCGCGTCGTCGTGACGGGCGAGATGGACCGCGACGAGAGCCAGCCGTCGTTCAACCTGAACCACGCGATCGAGGCGAAGGTCTTTTGGAAGCACCCGACGCGCCACTGGGGCATCGGCAAGCGCGCGAGCGTGCTCACCGCCACCGTCGGCATGATGCAGACGATCCAACAGCGCTACTACGTGCCGAACAACGCGGTGCTCGTCGTCACCGGCGACGTGAAGGCCGACGCGGTCTTCGCCATGGCCGACAAGATGTACGCCGGCTGGGCGAAGGCGGCCGATCCCTTCAAGGCGCACCCGGTGCCGGAGAACCCGCCCCTCCGCCGCTCGGAGGTCGTCCTCATCGCGCAGCCGGTCGAGAACATGAGCGGCTCGATCATTTGGCACGGGCCGAGCACGCTCAAGGCGCCGCCGGACGCGATCGCGCTGAACGTGCTCACCGTCCTCACGAGCGATCCGGGCTCGCGCTTCCAGCACGCGCTCGTCGACTCGGGGCTGTGCGTCGCCGCGTCGGCGTGGCTCTACCCGCAGCGCACGACGAGCGAGCTGGGCGTCGATATGGAGGCCTCGCCCGAAAAGGTCGACGCGTGCGCGACGGCGGTGTTCGCGGAGCTGCCGAAGCTCCGGCAGCCGGATTACTTTTCGGCGGAGGAGCGGGCGAACGCGGTGCGCCGCATCGTCGTAGGTCGCGCGCTCGAGCGTGAGACGACGAGCGGCCGCGCGCACGCGCTCACGGGCGCGTGGGCCACCTGGTCGCTCGAGGCCGACGCGCGCTACGAGGACGACGTCCGCGCCGTCGGGCAGCCGGCGCTCGCGGCGGCGCTCGACAAATGGGTGCTCGGCAAGCCGTTCGTCTTCGGCGCGATGGCCTCGAAGAAGCAGCTCGACGCGGGCCTCACCGTCCTTCGCCTGTCGAAGCTCGCCGGCCTCTCGAACGGCGGTGCGAAGTGATTCGCAAGGTCGCCCTCGCCGTCGCAGGCCCGCTGCTCTTGCCGCTGCTCTGGCTGCTCTTGCCTGCGTGCGCGGACGCGCCGCCGCCGGCGCCTGTCGCGCCCGCTCGCCCGACTCCGCCCGTCGCGCCTGCGCCTGCCCCCGAGGCCGAGCCGCCGGCCGTGGTCGACGGCGCGGTCACGACGAAGACGGTGGCCGGCGTAGAGGTCATCGTCCAGCGGATCCCCGGCGCCGCGTTCGCCGCCGGCAACCTCTACGTGCGCGGCGGGACCCGGAACTGGACGGCGGAGAACGCCGGCATCGAGCACGTCGCGTTCACCGTCGCCGCGTCGGGCGGCACCTCCACGCTCGACAAGACGGCCTTCTCGCGCAAGCTCGCGTCGCTCGGCGCCAGCCTCAGCGGGGACGCGCGCAACGACTTCTCGTCGTTCGAGCTCAAGGCGCCGCTCGAGTCATGGGACGACGCGCTCGCGCTGCTCGTCGATGTCTTCCAGCACCCGGCGCTGCCGCCGAGCGAGATCGAGCTCGTGCGCACGCAGCTGCTCGCCCGCCTGCACCACGAGCAAGAGGACCCGGACGGTCAGCTCTGGACGCTCGAGCGCAAGCAGATTTTCGCCGGGCACCCCTACGCGAACCGACCCATCGGCACCGTCGCGTCGATCACCGCGCTCAAGGCGGAGGACTTGGCGGCTCACCTGGAGAAGCTCCGCGAGACGAGCCGGCTCGTGTTCGTCGCCGCAGGCGATCTCGAGCCCGAGCGCGTCTTCTCGCAGGTGAAGAAGGCGCTCGGCGGCCTTCGCCGCGGCACCTACGCCGAGGCGCCGCTGCCGGCGGTCGCCTTCGACGCGCCGCACCTCGTGA
>JAYVXL010000029.1:0-2802 GCA_043785185.1 Myxococcales bacterium | reverse complement strand
GCCCTTGACGGCGCCGCCCTCGACGATCGGCACGTACGAGGCCAAAAACTGGTCGTTGCGCTCCTTGTTCGACCAGACATCGCTGCCGCTCTTGCTCTTGGAGAGCGCCTCCTTCAGGCCCGGGTAGGCGGCCGCGAGGTCGTCACCGCGGCCCATCGACGAGCCGTTGCGGCCGACGATCTTGCCGTTCGCGTCGACGAGCTCGACGAGCGAGGGGACGGCCCCTTCGAACTGCCCCTTCGCGACGCTCATGATCTGATCGCAGAGCGCGGTGGCGGCCTCGCCGCGCGCGTTCGGGGTGCCCTTGTTGACGGCGTCGAGCGTGGCCGCCTCGTTCGCCTTGGCGGCGAGGAAGCGCTCGACGCGGAGGGCGTCGAGCTGGAAGCGGGCGGCGGCCCCTTGCGCGTCGTGCTTGGCGAGCGCGCTCAGCTGGGCGGGGTTGCCCGCCGAGGCCGTGAGCGCGCTCTTGACGATGACGAAGGATAAGAGGCCCAAGATGACGACGATGACGGCGTTGACGGCGATGATTTTATTTCGCACGGCTCCCCGCCTCCTAGCGGTGGACAAAGGGCGCGATTGGCCCCCTGGCACGGGCTCCGTAGCGGGCGCGTTTGGGGCCGCGCCACGGATCGGCAAAGACGCTATCATCCAGGCTCGTCAGGCGGCAACCCTTCCGGACCGCAGCTCCCCGGGCCCCCGCCCGCCCGCCCTCGCCCCGCCTCGCCCTCGACCCGCCTTCGCTCCACTTCCACCATGACTGCGCATCCTGCCAAGCCCGACGCGCCCGCGGGGCCCCCCACGTCGGCGACGGCCCGCCCGCGTGTGCTCCTCCTCGACGACGCGCGCTTCGACCAGCACGCCCCGGTCGCCTACCACCCCGAGCGCCCGGAGCGCCTCGCGGCGGCGCGGGCGGCGGCGAAGGCGGCGTCGGGAGCGGTGACCTGGGACCGCGTGGACGCGCGCGAGGCCACCGCCGACGAGATCGTGCGCGTCCACGACGTCGCCTACGCCCAAGCGCTCGAGGACCTGCGCGGACACGAGGTGTACCTCGATCCGGACACCTACGTCGTCCCGGGCAGCGTCGCGGCGGCGCGGGCGGCGGCGGGGGGGCTGATCGCGATGGTCGACCGCGTGCTCGAGGGGCACGCGACCAAAGGGGTCGCCCTTGTGCGGCCGCCCGGCCACCACGCGCGCCCGGGCCAGGCGATGGGCTTTTGCCTCCTCAACAACGTCGCCATCGCGGCCGCGCACGCGCGCGCGCGCGGCCTCGCCCGCGTCGCGATCGTCGATTGGGACGTGCACCACGGCAACGGGACCCAGGAAATGTTCTTCCGCGACCCGTCGGTGCTCTACGCCTCGACGCACCAGTACCCGTTCTATCCGGGCACCGGCGCCGTGAACGAGATCGGCGAGGGCGACGGCCGCGGCGCCACGGTCAACGTGCCTCTGTCGGCCGGCGGCGGCGACGCGGTCTACCGCGGCGCGTTCGAGCGGGTGCTCTTGCCCGTGCTGGACGAGTTCGCGCCGGAGCTCGTCCTCATCAGCGCCGGCTTCGATCCGTCCGAGCGCGATCCGCTCGCGCAGATGGAGGCGAGCGCCCCAGCGTTCGGCTGGATGGCGCGCGCGCTCGGCGCCGTCGCGGACAAGCACGCCAAGGGCCGCGCGCTCTTGGTGCTCGAGGGCGGCTACGATCTGCCGTCCCTCGAGGCCGGCCTCGGCTCGGCGATCCGCGGGCTCGTGCTCGGCGAGGCGACCGAGATCGCGCGCGACGTGGACGCGCCGGACGTGCGGAAGGCCGCGCGCTGGGCGGAGAAGGCCGGGCACAAGCTGGGGTGAGCGGCGGGGCGCCGATTGACCCGCCGCGACCGCGGGTGCGAAACTCGGCGCCGTGGCGGGGCCGAAAGAGACGCGGGCCAAGCTCTTGGTGGTGAGCGCGCTCGTCGTCGGCATGGCCGCCGCGGCATGGCTCGCCCGGCGCGGCGCGCCGGCCGCAGACACAGCAGGCATGGACGCGGACGCGAGCGACGCCGACCTGGGCGAGCGCGGCGCCCCTGACGCTGCCCCGGACGCCGGCGCGGAGCACGACGCCTACGACGACACCGCGCGCGACGGAGACGCCGACGCGCCGGGTGACGCCGACGCGGCCGCGGAGGCCGCGTGCCCGCAGTACGCGTACGACGACGCCATGCGACGCGCGCGCGCGCTGTCGGCCAAAGACCACGCCTCCGCCGCCCGCGCCTTCGACGAGGCGGTGCGCGCCCGCCCCTACGACGCGCGCGCCCGCGCCGAGCGCGCCTTCGAAGAGATCCTCGCGGCGACAGGCGCCGAGGCCGGCAGCGCGGCGTACTGGGAGGCGGCGAGCGAGCTCACGCTCGCGCGCGCGCTCACGCGGGACAAAGCGCTGCTCGCGCAGATCGAATGGAACACGGCGCTCGCGGAAGAGCGGCGCGGCGACGCGGTGCAGGCGCGACGCGCGCTCGTCCGCGCCGCGGGGCTCGGCTCGGCCGAGGCGAAGAAGCGCCTCGGCGCCGAGAGCCGCTGCCTCGCCGAGGTCGGGGCGAGCGGCGATGACCTGAAGCTCCTGCCGCGGTGGACCGACGTGATGGCGGCGGTCGCCGAGGGCTCGACCTGCCCCGCCGCGGTCGCGGCGAACGAGGTCGAGGCGCGCGCGCTCTCGTGCGGCAGCTGCAGCGGCGCGAACGGGACGTGGGCGCCCGGCGTCTGCGCGGGGCCGGGGCCGTGGACGATCAATGCAGGGTACATGCACTGCTCCGCGTTCTCTGCGGTGATTCAGCCGGTCGG
>JAYVXL010000028.1:0-2804 GCA_043785185.1 Myxococcales bacterium | reverse complement strand
CGGCGCGCGCGGTGTACTGCCCATGACGAAGTCGCTCGTCGGAGCCACGCTGGCCGGCAAGTACCTCGTCAAGCGCGAGCTCGGCGCCGGCGGCATGGGCGCCGTCTACGAAGGCGAGCACGTCGAGATCGGCAAGCGGGTCGCGATCAAGGTGATCGAGCCGCGCTTCGCCGCGTCCGAGGAGATGGGCGCGCGTTTCCGTCGCGAGGCGCGCGCCGCGAGCGCGGTCGAGAGTGAGCACATCGTCCAGGTGTTCGACGTGGGGCACGACCCGGAGGCAGGCCTCTACATGGTGATGGAGCTCCTGAACGGCCAGGACCTCGCGCAGCGCCTGCAGGCGCTCGGCGGCCCGCTGCCGGTGGACGGCGCCGTCGAGATCTGCACGCAGGTCGCGCGCGCGCTCGCGCGGGCGCACGCGGCGGGCGTCGTGCACCGGGATTTGAAGCCCGCGAACATTTTCCTCACGACGCGCGAGGACGGCGACGCGCACGCCAAGATCCTCGACTTCGGCATCTCCAAGCTCCTGCGCGACGATCGCGCCGATGTGACGCAAAAGGGGCTTACGCGATCGGGGGCCGTGATCGGAACGCCGCAGTACATGTCGCCCGAGCAAGCGCAGGGGCAGCCCGTCGACGCGCGCACCGACGTCTGGTCGCTCGGCGCGGTGCTCTACGAGGCGCTCGCGGGGAGGAGCGCGTACCCGGAGAAAGACACGTACGAGATGACGATCATCCACATCGTCACGACCAAGCCGCGCCCGCTCTCGGAGGTCGCGCCGTGGGTGCCGTTGGACGTCGCCGCCGTCGTCGACGCGGCGCTCGTTCACGACGTCGCGCACCGCATGCCCGATTGCGCGACGTTCGCGCAGCGCCTCGGCGAGGCGATGCGCTCGCCGCGCGACGAGCGGATGGTCGCCGCCCAGGCCAGCTCGGGGCGCGTCGTGCTGCAGCCGAACTCGGCGAGCTCCGCGCGGTCGGCGCCCTCGATGGTCTCCGATACGTTGATCCCGCCGCAGCCGACGGCGGCGGGGGTCGCGGTGGCGACCTCGGCGACGGTGGACAAGCCTAGCGCGGGGCGGCGGCGGACGGTCGTCGCGGCCGCCGCGCTCCTCGCGATCGCCCTCACGGTGGCGGTCGTGAAGCTGTTCCCGGCGCGCGGTTCGGAGCCCGGCGCGCTCGGAGCGGCGGTCCCGTCGGCGATCGAGCCCGATGCCGCGACGACGACGGCGACCTCGACGGCGACGCAAACGAGCGCGACCGCGACGCCGAGCGCGATCGCGACGCCGAGTGTGCCTGTCGTCCCGACCCTGAAGCCGCCGCCCGCCGCCGGGGTGCGGCCGCGTCCCCCCGCGACCGCGAGCGCAGCAAGCTCGCCGCCGGCCAATCCGGCGCCGCAGGTCGGCGGCGCGGGCCTTTCGAAGGAGTACTGAGTGAGCCGGTGCGTGCGAGGCTTGGTGCCATGAGAACGCGGGCACGCGCGCTCGGTGGCGAACGGTCGCGCGCGGCGAGGTGCGCCTCGCTCGCGCTCGCCATCGCGCTCGTCCTGCTCCCCGCCGCGCTCCACGCGCAGGAGCTCCCGTCGCCGCCGGCGTCGCCGCCCTCCGCGGTCGACGCGGCCGCGGCGCGCAGGAACTTCGAGAGCGGCCTCAAGCTCTTCGGCGAGCAAGCGTACGCGGAGGCGGCCGTGGCGTTCGAGGCGTCGTACCGCCTCGGCGGGCGCCCGTCCGCGCTCAAGAACCTCGCGCAAGCGCAAAGGAGCGCGCGCCGCTTCGTTCTGGCGTACGAGGCCTACGAGCAGCTCCTCGCGCTGCACGAAGCCGCGCTCAGCCCGGCCGATCGCGCGGCGGTCCTGCAGGCGAAGGAGGAGCTCGCCATCCTCACCGTGTCGCTCACGATCACCGTGAACGAGCCCGGCGCGGCGATCGAGCTCGACGGAAGGCCGCTCGGCACGAGCCCGCTGCCGAAGGGCAAGCGCGTCACCGTCGCCGACCACAAGATTCGTTGCACGAAAGCCGGCTTCGAGCCGTTCGAGCGGTCGCTCGAGACGCGAAGCGGCAAGGACGAGGTCGTCGTCGCCACGCTCGTCGCCGAGGTGAAGGTCGGCAGGGTCGCCGTGCGTGAACCCGGGGGCCGCGACGTGCGCGTCTTCGTCGACGGGCAGGACAGGGGTCCGGCGCCTTGGGAAGGGGAGCTGCCCCCCGGCGAGCACGCGATCGAGCTGCGCTCGGCGCGGTTCGCGTCGGAGAAGCGAACGGTTGCGGTCGTCGCGAAGGAGCGCCTCGACGTCGCGCTCGACGCGGCGCCGCTGACCGGTCACCTGCGCGTGACGACGCTCCCGGCTTCGGCGACGATCGCCGTCGATGGCAAGACGGTGGGCTCTGGCGTGTGGGACGCCGACGTCGCGCCGGGCTCGCACCACGTCGAGGTCAGCCTCGCCGGTGGCGCTCCCGCCGTCCGCGAGCTCTTCGTGCAGCGCGGCGAGACCGTCGTGCAGGAGATCCCGCTCCTGTCCTCCGTCGGCCCTGCGGCGCCGCTCGACTATCGTGGCGTCTACGTTCGCCTGAACGCGCTGCTCGCGCTCCCGCTCTCCTCCGCGCCGGACAACGTCGCAGCCCCGGCGACGTCGGACGGCGGCGCCCACGTCGGCATCGGCGGCGCGCTGCGCGTTGGCTACGCGCTCGATCCGCTCGCGATCGAGCTCGTCGGCGCCGTCATGCTCGAGCACAGGGATCAGTCGGTGGCGTACCCCGACCCCGTCCAGACGTACTCGCGCCACGTGGACTTCGAGTCCAACTCGCCGGCCGC
>JAYVXL010000027.1:0-2805 GCA_043785185.1 Myxococcales bacterium | reverse complement strand
CCGATCGCCGTCGCGATCAGCGCCTCGGCGATCTTCGGCGCGACGACCGGGAGGTTCGCGCTCTGCTGGTTCCCGATGCTGAGGAACGCGTCCATGATGCCGTAGACGGTGCCGAAGAGGCCGATGAACGGCGCCGTCGAGCCGATCGTGCCGAGGAGGTTCATCCACGACTCGAGGTGGGTGATCTCCTCGGCGGCGGCTCTCCGCGTCGCGGTCTCGACGTGGACGCCCTGCGCGTCGGTCAGCTCCTTGCGCGAGCCGGTCGTGACGCGGACCATCTCGTCGTAGCCGGTCGCGAAGATGCGGGCGAAGGGCGAGCCCCGGTACGCCGCGAGATCCTTCGCGAGCGCCTCGAAGTCGTCGGCGCCGTCGAACGCCTTCACGAACCTGCGGCTCTCGGAGTTCGCGCGCGCGACGTGCAGCGCCTTCAGGCCGATGACGAGCCAGCACGTGAGCGAGAACGCGACGAGCACGACGAGGACGGCCTTCACCGGCAGCGACGCGCCGAGGACGAGCTGCACGGGGTCGAGCTTCGGCGGCTCGGCGGGGGCGGCGGGCGCGCCGTCGAGCCACGCGAAGAGGCCGGTCCCAGCCCAAGCGTTGGCGACGTCAAAAAGGGCAAGCGACATGCGAGGGATCTCCGGTCCGCCTTATCCCCCCGAGGCGGCCGCGATGTCAAAGGCCAGGAGGTGCCGCGCGCCGGGCGGCCGCGGATTTCCGTGCTTGTGCGGCACCCCGAAATCGGCAATTGTCCCGCGCGTGAAGCGAAGTTCGCGGCGTTCGGAGGTGGCGGCGGCGGTGGCTCGATGCGCGGGCCTCGTGGGCCTCGTGGGCCTCGTGGGCTGCTCCGGCACCGCGCCGGCCACGAACCTCTACACGCCGATCACCGGCGTCCTCGTCCGCTCGGACGCGCTCGTGAGCGGCATCGGCTGCGGGACGCGCGACGATCAGGTTTACAAATACGCGGCCGTCGTCACCCAGGGCACCCAGACGCTGCAGATCAGCGGCATCGGCGTCGGCATGCTCGCGGACTGCTTCGCGGACGCGAAGTTCGCGAACCTCCTCGCCGGCCCCGACGGCACGCTCTCGTTCAGCGTGCAGATTTACGGGTACAGCCAGAAGGCCTACGTCGCCGCCCAAGCCAAGGGGCTCACGAGCGCCACCGCGATGGACTTCGCACAGCTCCAAGCCTTCGCGCCGACGTACGCGACCAGCTGTCGCGCGACGCAGCAGCAGGACGTCGAGGTCCTCGCGGTCTGCGATCCGCTCCGCCTCGCCGCGTCGGCGTCGATCCGGGTGGAGACGGCGCAATTCGCGACGGGCGCGGGCAATGGTCCGCTCCTTTGCCAGGACGCCGCCGGCAAGCCAAAGGACTTCACGCGCGTCCAGGCGTTCGCGACGAGCGACGGCAACGTCACCGGCGTGCACGTGAACGGCGACTGCCCCGCGGCCCTCGACATCAGCCCCGTCGTGGCGCCCGCCACCTATGCGCTGAGCCTCGACCTGCTCGATCCGACCGGCGCGCGCGTCGTCGGCACCGTCCGCTGCCACGCCGACACGCGCCCGGGCCTCGAAACGGTCGCGACCTGCGAACCGGCCACGCTCTAATCGCGGGGCGGCCACGCTCGGGGCACGGCGCAGCTTGCGGCCCCCGGGTGGCCCCCCTACAGTTGAGGGAGATGGAGCAGCGCGGCCTTCAGGACATGGGCGGGATGTTTCCCCGTCCGGGGAAGGCGCTCAAATTGCTCCTCGGAGCCGTCGCGATCCTCACGACGCTCGCCGCCATCGTCGTCAACTGGGCGCCGGGCGGCGCGGCGGGCATGCAGCTGTTTCTCTTGGTCGGCAAGTGCTCGCGCGACGGCCTCACGGGCGAGCTACCTCGCGTGTGGACGCTGCTCACGGCCGGCCTCTTCACGCACCCCACCGGCGAGGGCGCGGTCAGCGCGCTCTTCTACGCGCTGCTCGGCCTCTACTTCTTCTCGCCGGACCTGGAGAAGCGCTGGGGACCGAAGCGCTTCCTCCGCTTCGTGGCGGTGAGCATCGTGGCGGGGTTCCTGCTCGGCTTCGTCGTCGACCTGATCGCGCCGCCGCACCTCGCCATCTTCCACCCCGGCGGCATGTCGGGTCCGAGCGCCGCCATCACCGCAACGATGGTGGCGTGGTCGCGGCAGAACCAGAACGCGCAGGTGCGCCTCTTTTTCGTCCTGCCGCTCAAGGGGAGCTGGTTCTTCTGGCTCGCGGTCGGCTACGCGGTGCTCGGCGTCGTCTACTGGGATGCGCAACACGATACGGGCGTCGTCGCACCGTTCGGCGGCATCATGACGGGCCTGCTCCTCGGCGGCTCGCCGTCGGTCGTGCGGACGCTGTACCTCCGCGCGAAGCTCGCCGTGCTGCGTAAGCACTCCGCGGCGCCGCCGGACAGGCCCAGCTCACCGCGGCCGTCGCGCTCGAGCCGCCAGGGCGGGCCGCCGCTCCGCGTCGTGTACGGGGGGCTGGAGGACGAGCTCGAGAAGCGGAAGCCGCCGAAGGACAAGCGGTATCTGAACTAGGGTTTGTTTCGGCGGACGCGCGCGGGTCGCGCGGGGTGGTGGTGGGCGGACGGGTGGGCGCACGGCTTGTCGGGCTCGCGCCTCCTTCGCCCCTGGGCGGGGGGCGTCCGCGCGCCGGCATCGCTGTGGGCGCGGGGGGTAAGGGCGCCGGCGCTAGTACGCTTTACGGGGCGAAGGAGGCGCGAGCCCGACAAGCCTTGTTCGAGCAAGCATCGTCTCGCGGTTGGCGGCGTGAGGCGCGCGGCGCTTGCCAACG
>JAYVXL010000026.1:0-2805 GCA_043785185.1 Myxococcales bacterium | reverse complement strand
TGAACGTGAGGCGGGGGCGCGACGTCGCCAGGAGCTCGGGGAGGCCAGGCTCGTGCAGCGGCAGCTCTCCGCGCGCGAGCGCCGCCGCGCGCGCCCCGTCGGGGTCCACGCCGACGACCTCGCTCCCGAGCGACGCCCAGCCGACACCCGACACGATCCCGAGGTGGGACAGGCCGACGAACGCGGTGCGCCCCGGCGTCACGGCGCGCCCTCGAGCGGCGCGCGCGCCGCGGCCGTGACGACGCGCGTGAGCCACGCGTCGTTCTCCGCGCTCGTCTCCTTCGTGCGGCAACGCTCCTCGAAGTGGGCGAGGTCGCCGGCCCACGTCGGGTCGGGCCCCGGCACGCTCTCGCGGTGCTCCTTCGGCGCGCCGCTCGGGAGCGTCCGCGTCTGCACGAGCAGCTCGCTCTTGCCCCACTTCGTGAGCCCATCCATGAAGAGCGCGCCCTTCTCGCCGACGATCTGGATGTGCCAGCGGTTCTTGTACGAGAGGTAGCTCGTCTCGATCACGACGGTGCGATCCTCCGACGCGATGAGCGCGTGGTCGACGCCGCGGAGCTCGAAGCCGAAGCGCTGCCACACGCGGAAGGCCTGCCCGCGTTTTCCGAGGAGGAAGCCCGACAAGTCGAGGAGGTGCGTCGCCAGGTCCTCGAGGACGCCGTTCTCGCTGTCACGCCACGAGCCGACGTGATCGCGGGCGGTGCCGTTGCCGTAGAACATGTGCGCGCGGTACACGGCGCCGATCGCGCCCTCGTCGATGCGCTTCTTGAGGGCGAGCACGTTCGGCTCGAAGCGGAAGTTGTAGGACGTGTACCAGATGGCGCCGCTCTTCTCCGCGCGGGCCGAGAGGTCCTTCGCCGTCGAAGCGTCGATCATGAAGGGCTTCTCGACGAGCGCGTGCTTGCCGCGATCGAGGAGGAAGCGCACCTGATCGATCTTCACCGGGTTTGGCACCGCGAGGATCGCGGCGTCGTACGTCGCGGGGTCGACGTCCTCGAGGCGGCGGTGGTCGGCCGCGGCGTTCACAGGGTCGACCGTCGCGACGCAGCGCGCGCCGAGGACGCCCTTGCGCTTGCCGCCGATGTTGCCGAAGCCGACGACGAGATACCTCACGGGGCACGAGCCTACCACCTCGTCCGTCGCCGCCGGGCGTGCGCGCGGCAGCCGACGAGCGGAGCTCCGTCCCGTCAACGGCGTGGCGTCATGGACTCCAGGTGGACTCGGAATCGCTCCGAACGCCGCCAAATTCAGGGGCGTCGGGGTTGGCCTTCAAGGTGCAAGGAGGAAGGCATGCACGCCGTCCTCAGGCCGCTTCGTCAATGCAGCGCGGCCGCGACGCGGCGCGCGCGCAGGACGCGCGGCGCCGCGGCCCCGTCGCTCGCGGCGAGGATGAGCCTCCCAACGAGCGCGGGCGCCCGCCCGCCCTGCGAATTCCGCCATCCGGAGATCATGCGTTCAGCGACCGCGTGACCGTCGACTTCGTAGGTGCCGTTTTCGACCCTCGCCCTGAGCGCTTCGACCTTCGCAGGGTCGAACTCGGGTGACGCGGGTGACGCCATGTCGTCGATCTTCATCGCTCCGCTCCTCCACGTGGACCCGTCCGGCTAACCCCGGGCCCTTCGTTGGAGAGCGAACGGCACGGCCTCGCCAAACTTTAGGCGGGTGCGCGTCATTTTTTTGGCGCACGCGCGCAATGCGGCCGCGGCCGCCCGTGTCCTACCTCGGCGCCGAGGATCAGCCGATCGCGCCCGCGAGGCGCTTCCTCTTGATCATCTCGACGAGCGTGGTGCGGTTCAGGCCGAGGAGGCGCGCCGCCTGGTTCTTGTTCCAGCCGGTGCGCTCGAGCGCCTGGCGGATGAGATCGTTCTCGAACATCTCGACGGCCTGGCGCAAGTCGAGGCCCGCATCCGGGAGATCGTTCTTGGTGTGCTTCTCGGCGCCGAGGCCGCGCACGCGCGGCGGCAGGTCCGCGCACTCGATCGTTTTTCCGGTGCACAGGATGACGGCGCGCTCCACGAGGTTCTCGAGCTCGCGCACGTTGCCCGGCCACGACCAGCTCGTGAACAGGCGCATCGCCGCGGCGGAGACCGTGATCCCCGATTTGCCCACGCGCTTGGAGGCCTGGACGATGAAGTGGCTCACGAGGCCGGCGATGTCATCGGGGCGATCGCGCAGCGCGGGCAGCGCCACTTGGATGACGTTCAGGCGGTAGTAGAGGTCCTCCCGGAACGTGCCCGCCTCGACGGCGGCCTCGAGGTCGATGTTCGTCGCCGCGACGACGCGGACGTCGGCGTTCAGCGTGCGCGTGTCACCCACAGGCGAGTACTCGCGCGACTGCAAGACGCGAAGGAGCTTCACCTGCAGCGCGAGGGGCAGCTCGCCGATTTCGTCGAGGAACAGCGTGCCGCCTTGCGCGGTCGTGATGCGCCCGGCTTTGGCGGCGTGGGCCCCGGTGAACGCGCCGCGCGCGTGGCCGAAGAGCTCGCTCTCGAGGAGGTTCTCGGGGATGGCGCCGCAGTTGACGGCGACGAACGGTTTGTCCGCGCGCGGGCTCGCGAAGTGAACGGCGCGGGCGACGAGCTCTTTTCCGGTGCCGCTCTCGCCCGTAATGAGAACTGTGCACATGCTCGGCGCGACGCGGTCCACCATGCGGTACACGTCGAGGATCTGCTCCGACTCGCCCATGACGTTCGTCATGCTGGTGGGGCGCGCCTTGACGGTGGGCATGGCGCCCGGGTGGCCCGACACGCGAATCGCCGTCGCGGCCGCCTGGACGGTCGACGGGGCAGCCATCGACGCCGGCAC
>JAYVXL010000025.1:0-26454 GCA_043785185.1 Myxococcales bacterium | reverse complement strand
CGTGGGTCAGCGCGGGGCGTTCTTTTCGTAGACGCGGCGGGATAGCGCTCGCGTCTGTCTCGGCGCGGCGATACGATGGTGCGTTATGGCTCGCTATGACAGAGCGTTTCGCATCTGGAAAGCGAGCAAGGATTCCGTCCCGTTTGCGAGCGCGCTGAGAGAAGCGATTGCGGCAGGGTACAACGCATCGAATCTTCGCGCCGATCTCCTGGCGGGAACGGTCGTGGGCATCGTCGCATTGCCCTTGTCCATGGCGCTCGCGATCGCCGTCGGCGTGCCACCTCAGCACGGCCTCTACACCGCGATCATCGCCGGCACCGTCATCGCGCTGACCGGCGGCTCGAAATTCCAGATCACGGGGCCTACCGCCGCGTTCATCGTCATCCTCGAGCCGGTCGTGCGGCAGTTCGGCCTGAGCGGCCTGCTCACCGCCGGCCTCATGGCGGGGTGCATCCTCATCGTCATGGGCGTGGCGCGCCTCGGGAAGCTGATCCAGTTCATCCCTCATCCGGTGACGACCGGCTTCACGACGGGCATCGCCGTGGTCATCGCGACGCTGCAGGTGCGGGACGTCTTCGGCCTACGCGTCCCGGACATGCCGGAGAGCTACGTCGGCAAGCTCGGCGCGCTCTGGGACGCGCACGCGAGCGCGTCCATCGCGGAGACGACGATCGCCGCCTTCACGATGGCGCTGTTGCTCCTGTCGCCCAAGGTCGCGACGCGCGTACCGGCGCCGCTCGTTGCGCTCGTCGGCGCGAGCGTGCTGGCGTTCGCGCTCGCGCGGTTCGTGCCCGCCTTCCACATCGCGACGATCGGGACGCGCTTCCACACGACCGTCGGTGACACCGTGTACGCCGGCATCCCGCCGCTGCCGCCCCGGCCGATCCTCCCATGGGGGCACGGCCACTTCACGCTCGCGATGGCGCGCGAGCTGATGCCGGCGGCATTCGCGATCGCGATGCTCGGCGCGATCGAGTCGCTCCTCTCCGCCGTGATCGCCGACGGCATGACCGGTAAGCGGCACGATCCGAACGCGGAGCTCGTGGGGCAGGGCATCGGCAACGTGATCGCGCCGTTCTTCGGCGGCATCGCCGCCACGGGCGCCCTCGCGCGGACGGCGACGAACATCCGCGCGGGCGGCAAATCGCCGTTCTCCGCGGTCGTCCACTCGGCGGTCGTACTCCTCTCGATCGTGCTGTTTGCGCCGCTCGTCGCGTACGTCCCGATGGCGTCGCTCGCGGCCTTGCTCCTGCTCGTCGCGTGGAACATGTCGGAGCGACGCCACTTCGTGCACATTCTCAAGGTCGCGCCGAAGAGCGACGTCACCGTGCTCGTGACGTGCTTCCTCCTCACTGTGCTCTTCGACATGGTGAAGGCTGTCTCGGTCGGTGTCGTGCTCGCGGCGCTGCTCTTCATGAAGCGCATGTCGGACCTCACGCAGGGGCGCCTCGGCCTATCGGGCGAGGGGCGGGCCGACGACACCGATCGCGACTTGCCGGAGGGCGTCGTAAGGTACGAGATCGCAGGCCCGCTCTTTTTCGGAGCCGCGCAGCACGCGATGGGCCAGATCGAGCGAATTCGCCCGGACGTGCGCGTCGTCATCCTCGATCTGTCGCGCGTGCCGGCGATCGACGCGACGGGGCTCGTCGCGCTCGAGAGCGCGTGCGCGTCGCTCTTCAAGGCCAAGCGACGCATCGTCATCAGCGGACCGCTGCCTGAGCCGCGCGTCGTCTTCCAGAAGGCCGATCTCGCCGGCGCGGTGCTCGCGGCCGACATCGACGAGGGCAAATCGCTCGCGCGCGAGCTCCTCGACGTGGCGGGCGACGCGCCCCCTCCGTCGCGCGCCGACGCGCGCGGCAAGTCACCCTTCGGCGCGCCGGCGTGAGCCCCCTCGCGCGTCGCCTCCTCGTCGCCGCGACGCTCGCGGGCGGTCCGAGCGCGCTCTTGCCCGCGTGCCCGTCGGGCGCGGCGTCGCCTGGCGCTGCGTCGTCCGCCGCCGCGGAGGGCGCCGCTCCGCCGGCGCGCGACGCGGGCGGGCGCGCCGACGCGGACGACGCGCGCGCGTCCGGTGACGCCGGCGCAGTGAACGTCGACGCCGCCGCGCGCGCGCCGGGGCCGTACGAGCTGCCCTTCCTCGGCAAGCGGACGGTGTACTTTGCCGTGCCCCCCGCCGCGCCATCGCCGCGCCGCCTCATCGCGAACCTGCACGGCGTCTGCAACCCGCCCGGCTACGCGTGCGGCTACTGGGTGCACGCCGGCAGCGAGCGCGGCTTCCTCGTCTGCCCGACCGGGAACGCGACGTGCGGGCCATCGATGGCGAGCGCGCCGACCTGGACCGAGCCCTTCGAGCGCATGGACGAGGACCTCGAGAAGGCCATCGCCACCGTGGCGGACGCGTACCCCGGGGAGGTCGGCCGCGACGGCGCGGTGCTCACCGGCTTCTCGCGCGGCGGCTACGCGGCGGTGCGCCTCGCGCAGCTCCACCCGGGCCGCTGGCCGTACCTCCTCGTCACCGAGGCGGACGTGAGCCTCTCGGCGCCGCTCTTACGCGCGTGGGGCGTGCGCGCGGTCGCCCTCGTCGCCGGCGAGATCGGCGGGCAGATCGCCGGCGAGCGCAAGACCGCCGAGGCCCTCGCGCGGCAAGGCTTCCCCGCGCGCCTCTGGGCCATGCCCAAGGCGGGCCACTACTACTCGGCGAACATCGACGCGATCATGGGCGAGGCGATCGACTGGATGCTCGCGAACGGCGAGACGGACGGCGGCGCGAAGTAGATCGGCGCCGCGGCGGAGGCTGCTACCCTTTGCGCCGCATGTCCCTCCCCGCCGTCCTCGAAGGTCGCCTGCGCTTGCCGGTGATCGCCTCGCCGATGTTCATCGTCTCGAACCCCGACCTCGTGATCGCCCAGTGCAAAGCCGGCATCGTCGGCTCGTTCCCGGCGCTCAACGCCCGACCGCAGTCGATGCTCGACGAGTGGATTCACCGCATCGAGGAGGAGCTCGCCGCGTGGGATCGCGCCCACCCGGAGGCGCCGTCCGCGCCTTACGCCGTGAACCAGATCGTCCACAAGACGAACGACCGACTCCTCCAGGACCTCGACGTCTGCGTGAAGCGAAAGGTCCCCATCGTCATCACGTCGCTCGGCGCCCGGGAGGATCTGAACCAGGCCATCCACGCGTACGGCGGCATCACGCTTCACGATGTCATCAACGACCGCTTCGCGCACAAGGCCATCGAGAAGGGCGCCGACGGCCTCATCCCCGTCGCGGCGGGCGCGGGCGGCCACGCGGGCACGCTCTCCCCGTTCGCGCTCGTGCAGGAGATCCGCGCGTGGTTTCACGGCCCGGTCGCGCTCTCCGGCGCGATCGCGTCCGGCGCGTCGATCCTCGCGGCGCAGGCGATGGGGGCGGATTTGGCCTACGTCGGCTCGGCCTTCATCGCGTCACGAGAGGCGAACGCCGACCCCGCGTACAAGCAGATGATCGTCGACTCCTTCGCCGACGACATCGTCTACACGAACCTGTTCACCGGCGTGCACGGCAACTACCTGAAGCCGTCGATCAAGAACGCGGGGCTCGACGCGGACCACCTGCCCCAGAGCGATCCGTCGAAGATGAGCTTCGGCGCCGGCGGAAACCTGGACGCCGACAAGGGGAGCAAGGCCTGGCGCGACATCTGGGGATGCGGTCAGGGCATCGGCGCGGTCAAAGCCGTGCAGAGCGCCGGAGATATCGTCGCGCGCCTCGCGGCGGAGTATGCGGCGGCGAAGGGGCAGCTGGACGAGCGTTGCCGCGCGGCGGCGCTGAAGCGCTGAACTCCCGAGCGCCCAACGCGATTGGGAACGCCGCGTTCGCAGCTCGAGCGGTCAGGCGCTTCGGCGCGTCTCGTCGCGGAGAATGTGCTCGAGCGCGTCCGTGAGCGAGCGGGCCAGCTCGACTTCCGGCGATTCGGCCCGGGCGGCCTTCATGCGGCGGCCCGAGGCGGGCTGGGCGTCCTGAGTGGCGTCCTGCGGAGTGGGGCGGGTGGCGGCTTCGGTTCGCATGGGGTCCAATCTGTACAGATAGCCTCAAGACGGCAGTCTGGGTGAAATTTTCGACGACTTTCCGTGCGTACGGACCGGAGCGCGCGTCGGCGTCAGGTAACGTCAGGTGTGGTATGCGCCAAGGAGTAGCGCGCGTTTCACTTCGCGCCAGTCTCGGTGACGCGCAGCGGCTTCGATTTTTTCGCCACGCCTCTAGCTAGTACGGCGGTGCTGCGGAGCTGCCGCGATGCGCTTATGCGCTGATGCGGCGAGTGGGGACAGGTGCGCGGTCTCCTACTGGTACATTGAGAATGTAACAACTGGAGCTTTTGGGAGGACCAGCTTCGAAGCACCATGACCGCATGACCACCGCGAACGACGACGCTGCGGGCCCCGCGCTCAGTCCTTCTGGCGCGCTTTCTCCCGCGACGTCTTCCACCGGCGCGCGGTCGCGGATCCGCCGCAAGGATCGCGCGGCCTACGACGAGGCGAGCGTCTTCGCGGTCCTCGACGAGGCCCTCGTCGCGCACGTCGGCTTCGCCGTCGAGGGCCAAGTGTTCGTCATCCCGATGGCGTTCGCTCGGGTGGGCGCCACGCTCTACGTCCACGGCGGCGGCGCGACCCGGCTGTTCGACGTGCTCCGCGCCGGCGCGGCCGTGTGCGTGACGGTGACGATCCTGGACGGTCTGGTCCTCGCCCGCAGCGCGTTTCACCACTCGATGAACTACCGCAGCGTCGTCGCGTTCGGCGCGACGCGCGAGGTGACGGAGCCGGGCGAGTGGACGCGCGCGATGGACGCCCTCGTCGAGCGAATGGAGCCCGGCCGCGCCGCGCGCGTCCGCGCCGCCAACGCGCGCGAGATTCGCCTCACGTGCCTCCTCGCCATCGCGATCGACGAGGCGTCGGCCAAGGCGCGGGCGGGCGGCCCGATCGATGACGCCGTCGACATGGGGCAGCCGGTCTGGGCGGGCACGGTGCCGATTCGCGCCGTCCGAATGGAGCCGGTGCCCGACGGCGGCTGACAATGTTCTAGACTCCGAGCGTCATGCTCGAGCCCCTCGTCGTCCTCGCCGCCAGCGGGCAGCGCGCCACGATCCCCGCCCGCGATCTGACGTGGCACGCTGTGCGCGCGTCCGGTCCCGGCGGCCAAAACGTCAACAAGGTGTCGACGAAGGTGGCGCTCACGCTCGATCTCGCGGGCACCCTGGCGCTCGAGCCCGCCGTGAAGGCGCGCCTCGCCGCAGCGTATCCGTCGTACCTGAGCGGCCGCGGGGAGCTCACGGTGACGAGCCAGGCCACGCGCGAGCAGCCGCGCAACCTCGAGGACGCGCGGAGCAAGCTCCACGACATGATCGCGCAGGCGCTCGCGGTCCCGAAGAAGCGCAAGAAGACCCGCCCCTCCAAGGGCGCGCAGCGGCGGCGGCTCGAGGCCAAGGCGCATCAGGGCGACAAGAAAAAGGACCGCCGCGCCGTGGAGTGAAAGCCCTCGACCGCTCTCGGGCCCATCCCCCGAGACCGGGCGCGGCTTCGGCCCCCGGACGCCTCGCGAAGCCGATCCTACCCCTGAGCTACCACGAGATACCGCGCCCAGGTAGATTCGGAGGGGTGCACTCGCTTCGCCGTGCTTCGGACCAGGTGCGAGGGCGGCCGTCCATCGTCGGCGCGTGTGCCTTCGTGGCCGCCGCCGTCGGCCTGAGTGTCCTCGCCGGTTGGGCGTTCCACGTCCCCCAGCTGCTGACCTGGGTGCCCGGTCAGGTGACGCTCAAAGCGAACACCGCCGTCGGCTTTTCCTTCGCCGCGCTCGTGCTCGTCTGCCGCGCCAGGGACCGCGGGCGCGGCTGGGCGACCGGCCTCGGCGACGCGGGCGCGTACTTCATGCTCGCGCTCGGCGTCCTCACCTTGCTCGAGTACGCGACGGACCAGAGCTTCGGCATCGACGAGCTCCTCGTGCGCGACACCCTCGTGGCGCCCGGTTCCGGGACGTCTCACCCCGGGCGGTTGGCGCCGATTTCGGCGTCCGCGTTCGTCCTCGCCGGCGCCAGCCTACGGTGGATCCGCAGCGCGTCCCCCTTCGTCCAGCGCGCCGCACAAGCGTGCACGTTCGGAGTCCTGCTGCTCGCACTCGTGTCGCTGGCAGGCTACCTCTACGGCGCTCACGTCCTCGTCGGCCTCTTCGCGCTCACGCGCATGGCCATTCACACGATCGTAGGCTTCGTCGCGATCGGCATAGGGACCCTCTTTCTCCGCCCCGACGTGGGCTGGATGGGCGATGTGACGGGGCATGGCCCTGGCGCGGTGATCGCGCGCCGGCTCTTGCCTGCCGCGCTCATCGTTCCCTTGGCCGTTGGCCTGACGTGCCTGCGCGGATACCGCGCCGGTATCTACGATACGGCGTTCGCCGCAGCGCTGATGTCGGTGGCCGAGACGGTCAGCTTCGCTGCGCTCGTGTGGCTCTCGGCGCGTTACTTGAACGAGACCGAGCGCGCGCGCTCGCTCGCGAGCGTCGACGAGCTGACGGGATTGCTCAACCGGAGGGCGTTCCTCGCGCAGTCGAGCGAGCGGCTAGCGGCGGCCCGGCGTTCGGGAGCGAGCGCCCTCCTCTTCTTCATCGACCTCGACGGAATGAAAGGCATCAACGACGGGCTGGGCCATGCGGCCGGGGACCGCGCGCTCGTCGAGACCGCTGGCGCCCTCCAAACGAGCTTTCGCGACGGTGATCTCATCGGCCGGCTCGGCGGCGACGAGTTCGTGGTGCTCGCGACGCGCGCCTCGATCGAGCACGCGCCGATCATGTCGGCCCGGCTGATGGCGAAGATCGCGCGGCTCAACGAGGCGCCCGATCGCGCCTTCGAGCTCAAACTGACCGCCGGCGTCACCGCGATCGGGCCCGAGGAGACCGCATCGCTCCTCGATCTCCTGAAGCGCGCGGACGCCGAGATGTACGAGCGAAAGCAGGCGAAGACGGGCGCGCGCGGCGCGCGGGTGGCCCGGGACGGCCGCGTCCTGTCCGGGACACCCCGCGGCGCGTGAAAACGCGCTATATCGAGACGTCGCGTCCGGCACGGCCTTTGCGACGTGCCCGGCGCGCATGAGCATGCCCGCGTTGACCCTCGAGCCCCCTCCTCTGGATCTCGACGTCGTCCTGCGCGAGCGCTTCGGACTCCCGGCCTTCCGCCCGTGGCAGAGGGACGCGATTGACGCGCTGCTCGACGGCCCGGGCCGCGTCCTCGTCGTCGCGCCGACGGGCGGCGGGAAGTCGCTCACCTACCAGCTCCCCGCGGCCGTCCTGCCCGGCACGACGCTCGTGGTCTCGCCGCTCATCGCGCTCATGGAGGACCAGGTGCGGGGGCTCGACGCGCGCGGCGTGCCCGCCACGTTCCTCGCGTCGACGCTCGATCTCGAAACGCGCCGCGATCGCGAGAAGCGGATGCGCCGCGGCGAGTACAAGCTCGTGTACGTCGCGCCGGAGCGCCTCGCGTCGGACGCGTTCGTCGATTTCGTGGCGTCGTGTGAGGTGCCGCTCGTCGCGATCGACGAGGCGCACTGCATCGCGCAGTGGGGGCATGACTTCCGGCCGGACTACCTGCGCATCGGCGCGCTGCTGGCGCGCCTCAAGCCGCCGCGCGTGCTCGCGTGCACCGCGACGGCAACGCCCGAGGTCCGCCGCGAAATCCTCACGCAGCTCGGCTTCGACGAGGTGCCGCATCGTGAGGTGCTGCGCGGCTTCGCCCGGCCGAACCTGCACCTGGCCGCGCGCTTCGTCGACGGCCCGCGCGAGGCGCGCGGCGCCGTGCTCGAGGCGCTCAAGAGCGCGATCGGCAAGGGCGAGCGCGGCGGCGCCATCGTCTACGCGGCGACGCGCAAGAGCGCCGAGGAGAACGCATCGCTCCTGCGCGAGCGCGGCTACAAGGCCGCGCACTACCACGCGGGCGCGTCCCCCGAGGACCGAACGCGCGTCGCCGGCGCGTTCGCGCGCGGCGAGGTGGACGTGGTCGTGGCGACGAACGCGTTCGGCATGGGCATCGACCGGCCCGACATCCGCGTCGTCGTCCACGTGCAGCCGCCCGCGTCGATCGAGTCGTACTACCAGGAGGTCGGCCGCGCCGGCCGCGATGGGCAGGAGGCGCACGGGCTGCTCCTCTGCTCGGGTGTGGACATCGCGCTACGGCGTCGCCTCTCCGAGTCGCCCGCGAGCGGCTGGGACGGCCCCGCCGACCCGGTGGCGACGGCGCGGGCGTGGGGCCTGTTCCGCGAGCTCTTGCGCTACCTCGACGCGCGGAGCTGCCGGCACGACTTCGTCCTGCGCTACTTCGGCGACGAGCAGGAGACGCTGGGCGGCTGCGGCCACTGCGACGTGTGCGTGGCGCTCGACGGCGGCGCGGACGAGGGAGCGGAGGGCGGCGAGGCGAGCGAGGCGCGGGCGGAGGCTACGAAGATCGCGCGCATCGCGCTCTCTGCCGTCGCGCGCGCGAGCCGCCGCGCTGGGCTCATCGCGATCGCGGAGATGCTGCGCGGCGCGGAGACGGAGCGGACGCGCCGCTTCGGCTTCACGAAGCTGTCGACGTTCGGCCTCCTCCGCGAGCGCTCGCACGAGTGGCTCATGGCGCTGCTCCGCGCGCTGCTCGCCGCGGGCTGGATCGATCTCACGCCGACGGAGCACCCCGTCCCGTTCGTCACGCGCGTGGGGGGCGAGGTGATGATGGGGCGCGCGCCTGCGCGCATCGTCCTGCCGCGCGAGCAAGACCGGCGCGGGGGCCCGCCCGCGAGCGCGCGCCAGAAGCGCGCAGCCGGGCCCGAGATCGGCGCCGAGCACCGACCGCTCTTCGAGAGGCTGCGCGCGCACCGCGCGGACGTCGCCCGCGGCCGCGGCGTGCCGCCCTACGTCATCGCGCACGACCGAACGCTGGCGGAGCTCGCCGTCGCACGCCCGCGCTCACCCGGCGAGCTCCCTGCCATCTTCGGCCTCGGGCCGAGCCGCATCGAGCAGTACGGCGACGGGCTCCTCGCCGTCATCGCGGCGCACGCGGAAGACGCCGGGCGTGGGTGATTTCCAGCGCCGCAGTGGACGCGCACGCGATCTTTTGCGACAGTCCGGTGCGAGGCGGCTCCTGACTGACGTGACCGGCCTCCCCTCGCCTCCCATGACCCGACCTCAGCGCTCCTCGCTCCTTCGGCGCGCCGCCGGCGTGATTCTCCTGGCCGCGCTCGCATCGGCAGCTCCGCGCGCCGCGCGCGCGCAAGGGGACGACTCGTCGGTCGTCGAGGCGCGCGCGCGCTTCCGCGAGGGCGTCACCCTCTACGACCAGGGGAAGTACGAGGCCGCGCGCGCGAAGTTCAAGCAAGCCTACGCGCTCAAGCAGCACCCCGACGTGCTCTTGAACCTCGGGTGGAGCAGCCTCAAGAGCGGCCACCCGCAGGAGGCCGAGGAGTCGTTCCAGGGGTATCTCCGCGACGCAAAGGACGCGCCCGCGGCGAAGCGCGCGGAGGCGGAGAAAGGGCTCGCGCAGGCGCGCGAAGCGTCCGGCGGGAGCGGCGCAGGCGCGAGCAAGCCGCCGGCGACACCCGGCGGAGCAGGAGGCGCGGGAGGCGCGAGCGGCGCGGGCGGCGACGCCAGCCCCAACGCGACGCCGACGCTCTCGGGCGGCGGAGGGGGCGCGAGCGGCGCCGGCGCCGCCGCAGGCGGCGGGACGCCCGGCGGCGCAGCGACGCCCGCCACCGACGCGCACGCCGGCAGCGGCGACACCGCCGCGCCCGTGAAGGAGCCCATCCGCATCGACGCGCTCCTCGGCTACGTGAGCGACAACCTCAACGCCGGCATCGGTGTGCGCGGTGGCAAGGTCATCACGCAGCGCCTCTACATCGGCGGCACGTTCGTTTACCAATTCGGCACGTCGCAGACGTACGGCACGAACATCGAGACCACGAACGTCTCCACCTCGCTCTTCTACCTGGGCCCTGAGGTGGGCTGGGACTTCCTCCTCGCGCCGGCCTTCACGCTCCGCGCGTACGGCGGGCTCGGCTTCGCGTCGTTCAACTATTCGGTCACGTACAGCAACAAGGCGTTCGGCCAAAACACGAGCGGCGGCGACTCGCGCCTTCTCTTCTGGCCTGGCGTGACGGCGCTCTACGACATCCCGGGCACCACGTTCATGGTCGGCGGCGACGCCCGGCTCCTCTTCGTGCCTGGCACGTCGACGAACTACCACAACGGCGCGGCCTTCGGGGTCTTCCTCACGGGCGGCATCCGACTCTAGTCGGGCGCGGAGGGCGGCCGTGTTCTTCGTCCTCTCCAAGCTCCTCGACGTCCTCCTGAGCCCGCTCGCTTGGGCGCTGGCGTTGTGCCTCTGGGCCATCCCGCGCAAGACGCCGCGGCGTGGCCAGAGGTGGGCGGCGCCGGCGGCGGCGCTCGTCCTCTACGTCTTCTCGATCGAGCCGACCGCCAACGCGCTCTCGCGCGCGCTCGAGACCGAGGTGACCTCGTCCGCCAAAGCCGACGTGACGTACGACGCCGTGGTCCTGCTCGGCGGCCTCGTCGATGATCGCGCGACCGCGACGTTCGGACCGCCGCAGTACAACGAGGACGTCGAGCGGATGCTCGTCACGTTCGATCTGCTCCGCGGCGGCCGCGCGAGGACCGCGATCGTCTCGAGCGGCGCGTACGACGCGTCGCGCGCGGAGGTGGTCGAGGCGCGCGTCATCGCCAAGCAGCTCGAGGACTGGGGCGTCGCGCACGACCGCGTGATCGTCGAGGACCAGGCGAAGAACACCCGAGAGAACGCCGTCTTCGTCGCGAAGCTCGCGCGCGAGCGCGGCATGGGTCGACTCCTCGTCGTGACGAGCGCGATGCACATGCCGCGCGCGCTCGACTGCTTTCGCGCCGTCGGCCTCGAGGTGGACGCGCTGCCGGTCGACTTCCGCAGCTTCGATAGCGGGCGCTTCTCGACGAGCTGGTTGCCACGCGCCGGCTTCCTCGCGCAGAGCAGCGCCGTGCTGCGTGAGCGGTTCGGCCGCTGGATTTACCGCCTCCGCGGCTACGGCAAGGGGCCCTGAGCGGCGGCGGCCACGTGGCACGGCGCGCGGGGCTCGTGCAGCTTGTCCGCAGCGAGCGTCAGGTGAATCGCGCCGAGCATCGCGATCAGCGCGCCGCCTGCGACGCGAAGCTTCGCGCTCCAGGAGGAGCGCCGCAGCGCGCCCATGAGCGCCGACACCGCGAGGAGCGCCGGCACCGTGCCTGCTCCGAAGGCGAGCATCGTCGCCGCGCCGCGCGCCGGCGAGCCCGCCAGCGCGGCGAGCCCGAGCGCCGAGTAGACGAGACCGCACGGCAAGAAGCCCCAGACCGCGCCGAACGCGAGGGCCTGCCAGGGCGCGCGTAGCGGCAGGAGGCGCTGGCCGAGCGGACGGAGCGCGCGAAAGAGCGGCGCGCCGAGGGCCTCGACGCGCGCGAAGGCCGGCATGAGCCCGCACAAGAAGAGCCCGAGCCCCACCATGAGGGCGCCGGCGGCGAGCTCGAGCCCCACCTGCCACGTCGACGTCACGAGCCGACCCGCGCCGCCCGCGAGCGCGCCGACGGTCGCGTACGACCCGAGGCGCCCCGCGTGCTGGGCGAGCGTCATCACCGCCGTCCGTCGCGACGCGTCGGCGACGGGGAGCGTGCGCCCGCGCGCGGCGCTCCCGAGGCCGACCATGCCGCTGCACATCGCGACGCAGTGCGAAGACCCGACCGTACCGAGCGCGACGGCGGCGAGCAGGACGGCGCTCATCGCGGCGCCGCCCACGCGGCATGCGGGCCCGCCGCGGCGGTCTCGGGCCCCAGGAACGGCGCAACCATGACGCGCGCGTCGCCGACGTCGTTGTCGACGACGATGCGCAAGTCGAGCTGACCGTGGAACGCGCTCCGCCGCATCGTCGCGAAGAGCGGAACCTCCACGCCCGCGAACGACTCGATGCGCACGTGCTCCATCGGCACGATGAAGGTGACCCCGCGCACGCGCTCGGGGCGCACGTGGTATGTCGTCGCGCGCCCCTCCTTGTTGATCAGGTGCAGGCGGTACGCGTTGCGTACGTCCTCTCCGTCGAGGACGTACGGCGCCCCCTCGACACGAAGCACGTTCGCCTCGAACGGCTCGTGGCGCGACATCGACAGCGTCGCCACCACGAGCCCCAAAAGGCCGAGACCGGCGTAGACGCGGACGCGCGAGCGCGCGACGCGTCGCGGCTTGCCCGTGAGGCCGTTCGGCGAGTCGTAGCGGACGAGGCCGCGCGGCTGACCGAGCTTGTCCATCACCTCGTCGCACGCGTCGATGCACTGCGTGCACGCGATGCAGTCCATCTGTAGCCCATTGCGGATGTCGATCCCGGTCGGGCACACGACGACGCACCGGTTGCAGTCGACGCACGCGCCGCGCGAGGCATCCTTGGCTTTGCCGCGCGGCTCGCCGCGCGCCGCGTCGTAGCCGACGACGAGCGAGTCGGCGTCGAGCAAGACCGACTGCAGGCGCCCGTAAGGGCACAGGACGACGCAGAACTGCTCGCGGAACCACGCGAAATTGAAATAGAGCGCGCCGGAGAGCGCCATCACGACGAGGAACGCCTCCGGGTGCTCCGCGGGGCGGTGGCGCATCATGCCGAAGAGCTGCGGCAGCGAAACGAAGTAGCTGAGGAACACGTGCGCCAGCGCGAGCGACGTCACGACGAAGAGCGCGTGGACCACCAGCGTTCGCCATACCTTGTCCAGCGTCCACGGCCCCGCCGCGCGCCGAATCCGCTTCTCGCGCGGCCCAAGGACGAGGCGCTCGATGCGGCGATAGATGCCCTCGAGGAACACCGTCTGCGGGCACGCCCAGCCGCACCATGCGCGCCCGAGCAACGCCGTGGCGAAGACGAGACCGAACGCTGCGCCGGTGAGCAAGAACACCGTCATCCAGATGTCCTGCGCGTTGAACGTCGCGCCGAAGAGGAAGAAGCGGCGCGTCGCGATGTCGAGGTACACCGCCGGCTCGCCGCGGATCTGGATCCACGGCAGCGCGGCGTACACGCCGATGAGCGCGACAAAAGCGGCGCTTCGCGCGGTCGTGAACCGCCCCTTGACGTCCGCCGGGTAGACGAAGCTCCGCTTGCCGTCCGTGCGAAGGGAGGACTTGAGCGGGAGAACGGGGAGGTGCGTGGCCATCGACGATCAGTTCGCTTGCGCGAAGCGGTCCCCCTGCGGCGGCTTGCCGCCGGGCACGTTCGTGTTGCGCAGCGTGAGCACGTACGCCGTGACCGCTTGCGCGCGCGCGACGCCGAGCTGCGGCCCCCACGCGGGCATGCCCTTGACCGGCGCCCCGTCCTTCACGGTCGCGTAGACCTGCTCGGGCGCGCCGCCGTGCAGCCAGAACTCGTCGGTGAGGTTCGGCCCGACGGCGCCGCCGCCGGCCGCGCCGTGGCACGCGACGCAGGTGGACGTGAAGAGCGCCTTGCCGTCCGCGACGACCTGCGCGTCCTTCGACAACTCCATGAGCTGAAGCGCCGTCACCGGCACGTCCTGGCCGGAGCGCTGCGCGATCTCGGCGACCTCGCGCCGCCACGTCGCCTGCGTCGTCTCGCCGACCTGGAACACCTGGAAGTAGAACCAGTAGCCGAGCCCGAAGACGATCGCGCCGAAGAAGGTCCCCAGCCACCAGTTCGGCAAGCGGTTGTCGAGCTCCTCGATTCCGTCGCCGGACGTGTGGACGACCCGCTCCTCGTTCGGATCACTCATGACGACCCCGGCGCAAATTCGGCGCGTCGTCCTCGAGCGGGAGGAGGCGCGCCGCGCTCGCCGCCGCGCGCTCCCTGCGCCCGAACGTGCGGACGACGACGAGCGCGAACGCCGCGACGAAGATGACGAGCGCCACAATGGGTAACGCGAGCAGCGGACTCTTCGCGAAGAACTCCTGGTACACGCCGGCCTCCTCTCAGTGCCCCGCCGCAGCGACGGCGGGGGTCTTCGGCTCGCGCATCGTGGGCGGCTTGCCCAGGTGCTGCAGATAGGACGTCAGCGCGACGATCTCGCTGTCGGGCGCCACGTGGACGCCCTGCTCGCGCAGCTCGCGCGCGATCCCTTCCCCCTCGGTCATCGCGTCCGCGCGCGCGCCCGCGATCTGCGCGTCGGTGTACGGCACGCCGATCGTCTTGTGCGCCTGCAGCTTGTCCTGCGTGCGCGACAGGTCGACCTTCGCCTCTGTGAGGAAGGCGTACGGCGGCATGTTCGATCCCGGCGACGTGGCGCGCGGGTCTCGCAGGTGGCTGTAGTGCCAGAGGTTCGGATATTTCCCGCCGATGCGCGCCAGATCGGGGCCCGTGCGCTTGCTCCCCCATTGGAACGGGTGGTCGTGGCGTGACTCTTCGATGCGCGAGATGTCGCCGTACCGCGTCGACTCGAACGACATCGCCCGGATCATCTGCGAGTGGCAGCCGTGGCAGCCCTCGCGCAGGTAGACGTCTCGGCCTTCGAGCTCGAGGGCCGAGTACGGCGCCGCGCCGCTCATCCCCGGATCGGTGCGCGTCGTCACGATGGTCGGGATGATCTCCGCGACGCCGCCGACGAGGACGGCGATGACGACGAACGCCGTGAACACGAGCGCGCGACCCTCGAGGAGGCGATGCCACGTCGCGTCGCCGCTCTTGCTCGTGAGCTGAAGCGCGATCGTTCCGCCGATCGCGACGGCGACCGCCAAGGTCACGATGCCGACGCTCGCGTTGATGCCGACGACCGCGAGCGTGCCCATGAGCGCGCCGATGACGGCGACGAGGAGGACGGGCTTGCCGAAGACGACGTCCCTCCACGGCACTTCGCTCTCGAGGGGCTCCACGGTGACGAGCGCCTCGCCGTCGACCGCCTTCCCCGCGCGGGCCGTGCGGTACAGGTTGTAGGCCATCATGAGCATGCCGACGAGGTACATCGTCCCGCCGGCGAGGCGGACCCAGTACATCGGACGGATGGCGATGAGCGTCTCGACGAAGGTCGGGTAGAGGAGCGCGCCCTTGTCGTCGAGCGCGCGCCACATCATGCCCTGGGTCACGCCGCTGACCCACATCGAGACGACGTAAAGGATGATACCGACCGTGCCGAGGTAGAAGTGCGTGTCGGCGAGCGGCTTGGAGTGGAGCTTCGTGCCGTAGAGGCGCGGCACCATCCAATAGAACATCCCGGCGGCCATGAAGCCGTTCCAGCCGAGCGCGCCGGCGTGCACGTGGCCGATGATCCAGTCGGTGTAGTGCGCGAGCGAGTTGACGCTCTTGATCGACAGGAGCGGCCCCTCGAACGTCGCCATGCCGTAGAAGGTGATCGCGGCCGCGAAGAACTTCAGCGCCGGATCGCTGCGGACCTTGTCCCACGCGCCGCGCAGCGTGAGCAGGCCGTTGAGCATTCCGCCCCACGACGGCGCCCACAGCATCACGCTGAAGACCATGCCGAGCGTCTGCGCCCACTCGGGCAGCGCCGTGTAGAGCAGGTGGTGCGGCCCCGCCCAGATGTAGAGGAACACCAGCGCCCAGAAGTGCACGATGGACAGGCGATAGCTGTAGACCGGGCGCTCGGCCGCCTTCGGCACGAAGTAGTACATGATGCCCAGGATCGGCGTCGTGAGGAAGAACGCGACCGCGTTGTGCCCGTACCACCACTGGACGAGCGCGTCCTGCGCGCCGCCGAAGACGGAGTAGCTCTTGAGGGCGAAGACGGGGATCGCGAGGCTGTTGACGATGTGGAGCACCGCCACCGTGATGATGGTGGAGATGTAGAACCAGATCGCGACGTAGAGGTGCTTCTCGCGGCGCTTGGCGAGCGTCCAGAAGAAGTTGATCGCGAAGACCACCCACACGAGCGCGATCGCGATGTCGATCGGCCACTCGAGCTCCGCGTACTCCTTGCCCTGCGTATAGCCGAGCGGAAGCGTGACGGCGGCGGCGACGATGATGAGCTGCCAGCCCCAGAAGTGAACGCTCGAGAGCGTGTCCGATGCGAGGCGCGCCTTCACGAGGCGCTGCGTCGAGTAGTAGACGCCGGCGAACATCATGTTGCCGACGAACGCGAAGATGGCCGCGTTGGTGTGCAGCGGCCGCAGGCGGCCGAAGGTCAGAAACGACGCGGCGTTCGCCGGGTGCCACGCCAACTGCAGCGCGGCGAGCGCGCCGACCAGCATCGCCACGAGCGCGAAGATGACGCTCGCGGCGATGAAGCGCCGCGCGATCGCGTCGTTGTAGACGATGCGCTCTTGCCGCGGCGGTGCGGTGTCTGCGGGGCTCTCGGTGTTCATTTCGGCGGCTCGGGGCGGGGTTTCGGGGACTCCTCTTCGAGCGGGAAGAGGGCGAGGCGGTCGGCGTGCTCGTAGTCGCGGCGGCGGACGCTGTACGCGAACGCGAGCAGCGAGACGCCGACGAGCACGAGGCTCACGAAGACTTGGAGAGTCATGACTTCCACAGGGCGCTCCGGGGTGAGAGGGCGAGCGTGGTGGCGAGCACCACGGTGATCGAGCTGAGCGGCATGACGACCGCGCACACGAGCGGCGAGAGGAGGCCGGCGTACGCGAGGCCCACCGTCACGACGTTGTAGGCGACGGCGACGGCGAGGTTCCTGCGCGTGACGCGGTCGAGCGCCCGCGCGGCGCGCAGCGCGAGCCCGATGGGGCGGAGGCCCGGCGTCGTGAAGTAGAAATCGGTGCGGGCGGGCAAGAACGGCCGGTCGATCGCCGGCGTGCCGGAGCAATAGGCCTCCTGGACCGCGAGGCTGTCGTTCAGACCGTCGCCGATGACCAGCGTATCGGCGCGGTCGAGCGCGCGGACGCAGGCCAACTTTCCCTCCGGCGTCTTGCCGCCGATGGCGCGCTCCGCCGGGACGCCGACGCGGACAGCCAGCGAAGCGACGCTGGCCGCGTCATCGCCGCTGAGCATCCAGACCTCGTAGCCGCGAGCCTCGAGCGCCTTCACCTCGCGGCGCGCGTCCGGGCGAAGGCGCTCGCGGAGCCGGACGACCGCGCGCGGCGCGCCGTCGACCGTGAACGCGACCTGCCCGGCAGGGCCGGCGCCGACGGCGTAGACGCGACCGCCCTCGGCGAGCGTGACGCCAACACCCGCGCGCTCGGTGACCGCGGCGCTACGCTCGAATCGAACGCCGAGCCCTTCGAGCGCTCGCGCGACGGCCTGGCTCTTCGGGTGGCTGCTGCGGGCGACGAGGTTGTAGAGGATGCTGCGCTCGCCCGCGGAGAGCGCGCGCAGCGCGGCAGGCTCTTCCACCTCGAGCGTGCCCGTCGTGAGCGTGCCGGTCTTGTCGAAGACGACGCGGCGGACGTCCTTGGCGCGGTCGAGGAAGCCCGCGGACCGAACGAACAAACCGCTCCGCCGGAGGCCCGCGGTCACGAGCTCGTACGCGAGCGGCGTGGCAATTCCGAACGCGCACGGGCACGTCACGATGAGGACGCCCGCGGTCACCACGAGCGCGCGCTCGACGTCGCGGGTCGCGAGCCACCAGCCGGCGAACCCGAGGACCGCGAGACCGAGGACGGCGAGGACGTAGACGCGCGCAAAGGCCTGCCACCACGCCGTCGACCGCGCCGCGTCGCACGGGCGGGTCCCGCGCAGGAGCGCCGCGACCGGCGAGCCGCCCCACGCCGTCTTCGCGACGACGAGGAGGGCGGCGTCGCCGACGTTGAACGCGCCCGCGGGGATCTCCTCTCCGCGCGAAAAGCTCCGAGGCGCGCTCTCGCCGTTGATCCAGTCGAGCGAGCAGAGCGCGCGTTCGTCCGCGAGCGCGACGGGCACGACGGCGAGGTCGCCCGGAGCGAGGAGCAGCTCGTCGCCCTCGCCGATGGCCGTCGCGGGCACGACCTCGACCACGCCCGCGGCGAGTCTGCGCGTGAGCAGCGACGCCGCGCCGTCGCTCTCGAGGAGCATGCGGCGGTTCTTCTCGACGACGCGCTCCTGGAGGAGCCGTCCGACGAGCATGAGCGCGATGAAGACCGTGAGCGTGTCGAAGTACGTCGAGCCCCCGCGCGCGAAGTACGCGTAGGCGGAGCCAGCGTAGGCGAGCGCGATGCCGAGGGCGATGGGCACGTCGAGGTGCAGCACGCGGCGCGCGAGCGCGTGCCACGCCGACCGGAAGAACACGGTTCCACCGATCAGCACGCTCAGCGTCGCGAGCGCGAAATTCAGAGCCTGAAACAGGCGATACGTCGGCCCCTCGTGGAGGCCGGCGTAGATCGCGATCGCGAAGATCATCGCATTCATCGCGAGGGCGACGCATACGCCGATGCGTGTGAGCAGCTCGCTCGAAGGCGCGCGCGCGGCTTTCAGCGAGGGCCCGACCGTATAACCGAAGCGCTCGACGTCGGCGACGAAGTCCGCGAGCGCGAAGCCGGGGAGGACCGTAAGGTCCATCTTTCCGAGCGCGGGATTGACGACGATGCTCGCGGCGCCGGCGCGGCGCTGGAACAGCCGCTCGAAGAGCCAGACGCACGCGGCGCACTGGATGCCCTGCACGTCGAGCGTCATGCGCGGCGCGATTGGGAAGACCTCCAGCCACTTGTGGTCGCGCGCGCGCGGCGTCTCTGCCGGGAGCGCGCTCGGACCGCGGAGATCGTAGTAGCGACCGAGCCCCTCGCCGCGAAGGAGCGCGTGGACCGTCGCGCACCCGTGGCAACAGAAGACCTCCCCGTCATCGCAGCTGCCGCCGCAGTGACGGCAAGCCGCAGCGACGCGGACGTGAATGGACGGGACGCCGGACCGCGCGGGGCCAGGCGCGGTCGGGAAGTGAACAGGGCGAAGCGGTACGGCGGGACTCACGGCGGCTCGCCCCCCCTCAGCAAGGCGCGTGCCTCCCGGTCGGCCGGCCGAATGCCATGAGTTCGGCGGTAGCGCGCGCACGCCTTGCGAACCGCGCGCAAGCCATGCGGCAGGCGGCGCGGCAGCGCCTTCCTTCGCCGCGGCGCCTATGAGATCCTTGAGTGATGCACGCCCGAGGGCACCGCGGATGACCGCGCCGCGCGCCCGCCCCGTCGCGCGGAGGCTCGCGCTCGCCCCGATGGCGCTGCTCGTGGCGCTGCTCGCGGGGTGCGGCAGCGCGGAGCGCGTCCTGCCGATCGCGGCATGGACGGTGACGGTGCCCGGCGCGCCGCCGTTCGAGGCGCACCTGCCCATCCGCCTCGACGCGCGCATGCCCGCCGCGCCGAGCTCTTACTCCCTCGCGACGCGCGTGACCGTTCCGCCCGGCATGCGCGGGCGCCACCTCACGTTCGCGATCAGGCACCTCCCGGCGCTCGCGTCGCTCAAGGTCGACGGGCACGACGCGGCGCTGCTCGACCCGAGCGTGCTCGACCGGTACCGCCACGCCGGGCCGCAGCGCTGGCGCATTCCCGCCGAGGCCACGACGGACGGCGTCATCGACCTGCGGCTCGACGTCGAGCACCGCTGGCCGCAGAGCGCGTGGTGGCTCGGCGCGCCCGAGCTCAGCGCGACGCTCGACGGCGGTCCCGCGCTCACGGCCACGGACACGTTCAACGAGGTCTCCGCGATCGGCGCGCTCGCCTCGTCGGCGTTCGTCGTCTTCCTGTTCGGCTTCCTCTTCGTGACGCCGAGCGGTCGGCGGCGCGGCATCTACGGCCTGTTCGCGCTCGGCGGCGCGGCCGGCATGACGTACCCGGCCTTCGCCCTCGGCCTCACGCAGCCGATCCTCGGCGTCTACGACGCGGTCTTCTGCGCGGTGATGCTGTCGGTGGCCGCCATCACGGCGATCCACTTCAGCCACGCGTACTTCGATCTTCCGCCGCCTCACCCCCTCCTCAAGTACGTCCCGCTCGTCACCGTAGGCGGCGCCATCGCCGGTCGCGATCCGTTTCAGGCCGGCCTCTACATGGGGCCCCTCTTGTTCGCGGTGACGGCCATCAACACGTCGTTCCAGCTCTGGCTCATCGTCAAGCTGCGGCGGCGCACGCCGCGGCCGCGCAACCTGTACTTGATCGTGCTCGCGTGGCCGGCGACCGCCGTGCTGGCCGTGCCGGATTTCGTCGCGTGGCTCGGGGCCGTGGATCCGTTCCTGGGCCTCCGCACCGCCAGCGTAGGAATGACGCTCATCTGCCTGATGCAAGCGACGGCGCTCTCACGCGAGCACCTGTTCGCCCTCATGCGCGCCGATCACCTGAACGCCGAGCTCGCCACGCGTCTCGACGTCATCGGGGCCAAGCACCGCGAGGTGGCGCTGCTCAACGACGAGCTGCGCCGCCAGATCGCCGCGCGCTCGCGGCAGCTCGCCGAGTCGCTCGTCGCCGACGACGGCTCGATCGCCGCGCCGATCGGCGCGCTCGAGCCTGGCGACGTCGTGCAGGAGCGCTACGCGGTCGTGCGCGTCCTCGGCACCGGCGGGATGGGCGCGGTGTACGAGGTCACGCGCGTCGCCGACGGAAATCGCTTCGCGCTGAAGGTGCTCAGCCTGGCCGCCGACGGGCCCGCGCGCGCCCGCTTCGCGCGCGAGGCGCAGGTCGCCGCCACGGTGAGCGACTCGAACGTCGTGGCCATCGTGGACTTCGATCAGGCCAAGGAGGGCTTCCTCTTCCTCGTGATGGAGCTCGTCGAGGGCAACACGCTGCACGAGGTCCGACGCCGCAACCTCGACGTTCCGTGGACGGTGTACGTCCTCGCGCAGGTCGCGTCGGGGCTCCACGCCCTGCACAAGGCGGGCATCGTGCACCGGGATCTGAAGCCAGGGAACGTGCTCCTCTCGCGCGCGCAGGACGGCCGCCGTCCGCAAGTGAAGATCACCGACTTCGGGATTTCGAGCGTCGGCGAGGAGCGCGGCTCGGGGCGCGCGATCACCGCGCCGGTGTCGGCTCCGCCGCCGCCGCCGCCGCCCGAGCTCTCGGAGCCGACCATCCGCGACGGCGACGGTCGCCGCGAGCACCCTCCGGCGTTCACCGCCGCGCCGACGCCGAGCGGCGCGCGCGACGCGCCACCCTCCAAACGCGGCGCGCCGCTCACCGAGACCGGCGTGGTGTTCGGGACGCCGAGCTACATGGCCGCGGAGCTCGTCGCAGGGACCAAGGGCGCGACGCGGTCGAGCGACGTTTTCAGCCTCGGGGTCATCGCGTTCGAGCTGCTCACCGGCCGCCGGGCGTTTCGGCAGAGCCCGCTGCACGCGCGCATGGAGGGGCGCGAGCTGCCGGTGGCGGACCCGTTTCTCGCCGTGTGCCCGGCGCTCGATCCAGCGCTCGCCGCGCTGCTCGATCGCGCCATCGGCCACGATCCGGCGGCGCGGCCGACCGCAAAGGAGCTCGCCGAGGCTCTGACCCGCGCGAGCCAGGCCACGCCGCCCGCGCGCGCCGGCTGACGCCCAGGACCCCGAGATCTCGAGAGACGCGCCGTCGTTGGGGTCATGCCTCGCGCGACGGCGCGCGGGATGGCGACGCGAAGGGATACGGAGCCGTTCAAGCGCCGCGCGCGGCAGGACCGGGCACGCGCGCGTCACCTTGACGGCGCGTGATACCTTGCGCGTCGAGCCACTCGAGCAGCGGAATGGCGTGCTTGCGCGAGAGCCCACCGCCCAGCTCCTTTAGCTGACCCGGCGTGAGCGTCGCCGCGCCGGTAAAATGCGCGCGCACGTGAGCGCCCAACGCTGCCAGCGCCGCGACGTCGAACGTGAGGCCGCCGCCGAGCGTGCGGACGACACCCGCGCGTTTGAGCTCGGCGAGCGCGTCCTTGAACGTGCGGGCGTCCAAACCTGCGGCGGCGCGCGCCTCCTCGTCGAGCGGAGGCGCGAGGCCCGCGCGCGCGTAGATCGTCCGCAGCGCCTCGAGCGCGTTCGGGTCGAAGCCTCCGCGCGCGGCGTCCCGGAGCACCGCACCGCTGCGCACGAGCACGCCGCGCGCGACGAGCGCGTCGGCCGCCGCAGGGGCGAGGGCGCGCACGCGCGAAGGGACGCGCGACTCGACCTCCGCCGCCATGACGCCGCCGGCGTGCGGCCGCTCGGTGTGCAGCGCTCGGACGCACGCGACGACGGCGCGCTCGGCCTCTTCCCGGAGGCGCGACGGATAGAGGAGGCCGCCGACGTCGAGCGCGCCGCCCGCCTGAACGAGCGCGGCGGCGTCGCGCGCGACGTCGACTCCGGGCGAGAGTCGGCGCGCAAGCTCGCCGCGGCCGATTCCGGCGAAGCCGGCCTCGTCGACGAGCGCCGCCACCGTTCCATGCGCGCCGGCGCGACCGCCGCGCGTGACGCGCGGGTGGGGGTCGAGGATCGTGCCGCCGCCGACCGTGCGCTCGCGCCCGCGCTCGGAGCGGCGGAGCACGAAGGGCTGCCCCGCGAAGACGGCGACGGGCGTCCCCAGGCGGACGCGCGCGACGCCGCGGGCTCCGGGAGAGAGTCCCACGTCGCTGACGGTGAGGACGTGTCCGGTCGCGGCGGCGGTCCCGACGTGGAGCGTCACCGCGGCCCGCCGCGCGAGGCCTTTGGACGACGGCAGGACCTGAACGTCTGCGAGGACGACGCGCGTGGGCCGTTGCCATCCGGCGGTCGCTACGGACGCGCCGCGCACGGCCTCCGTGTCGCCGTCGCCGCGCAGGTTCACGGCGACGCGGGTGGGCGCGACGGCCCGCGTGGTCGACGCGCCGTGCACGTGCAGCCCGCGCACGCGCGCGAGGGCGACTCCGCCGCGCGCCGTCGGGAGCACGTCGACCGCGTCCTCCACCGCGAGCGCGCCGCGGGCGAGCGTGCCGGTCACGACGGTGCCGGCGCCGGCCTTCGTGAAGACGCGATCGATCGCGAGGAGCGCCGGCCCCTCGAGCGCGCGCGGCGCCGCGCCGCCCGCGGCCGCCTCGACCGCGGCGGCCAGCTCCGGGAGCCCCGCCCGCGTGCGCGCGGAGGTGCGGACCACGCTCGCCCCCTCGAGGAACGTGCCGCGCGTCGCGAGGCGCACATCGGCTTCCACGAGTTCGAGCGTGGCGAGGTCGAGCGCTCCGCCCCGCGCGAGGTCACACTTCGTGATCGCGACGACGCCCGCGCGCACGCCGAGGAGCGCGCACACGTCGAGGTGCTCGCGCGTCTGGGGCATGACGCCGTCGTCTGCGGCGACGCAAAGGACGACGACGTCGATCCCCGTGGCGCCGGACACCATCGTGCGGACGAAGCGCTCGTGGCCTGGCACGTCCACGACGCTCGCCGACAGCGCGTCCGAGACGCGCCACGCCGCGAAGCCGAGCTCCAGCGTGATGCCCCGCGCCTTCTCCTCGGGCAGGCGGTCGCAGTTCGTGCCGGTGAGCGCCTCCACGAGAGACGTCTTGCCGTGGTCGACATGCCCCGCCGTGCCGACGACGACGTGCCTCATGGGCCGCGGGGGACGAGCGAAGCGTAGGCGGCGACGAGGGCCGCGCCGAGGCGCTCGTCGTCTTCCGGGGCCACGGTGCGGAGGTCGAGGAGCACCGCACCCTCGTGCGTCCGCGCGACGACGGGCGGCGCGCCGGCCCTGAGGGCGGCGGCGAGCGCGTCGGCATGCGCGTGGGCGGCGCGAACCGCGAAGCTCGGGAGCTCGCGCGTGGGCGCCGCGCCGCCGCCGATCTTCGCGACCGACGCGACCGCGTCGGCGGGGACGCCGGCCGCGCGCGCCGTTTCCACCACGCGCGTGGCGCGCGCGGCGAGCGCCGCGACGGTCACCGCCATCATGCGCACGACCGGCAGCTCCTCCGGCGCGTCGCGCCACAGGCGCAGCGTCGCCGCGAGCGCCGCGAGGCACAGCTTGTCCGGCCGCAGGGCGCGCGTCAGCGGGTGGCGCCGCATGCGCTCGACGAGCACGCGTCGCCCGACGATGATGCCGGCCTGCGGCCCGCCGAGGAGCTTGTCGCCGGAGAACGTCACGACGTCCGCCCCCGCGGCGACGAACGACGCGACCGGCGGCTCGCCGGCCTCCGTCGCACGGATCGCCCCCGAGCCCGCGTCGTACACGACCGGCACGCCGCGCGCGTGCCCGAGCGCGGCGAGCGCCGCGAGCTCGACCTCACGCGTGAAGCCGATCATTTCGAAGTTCGAGCGATGCACCTTGAGGAGGAGCGCAGTGCCCTCGCCGATGGCCGCCTCGTAGTCGGACGGGTGGGTGCGGTTCGTCGTGCCCACCTCGACGAGGCGCGCGCCCGACTGGCGGAGGACGTCGGGGATCCGGAAGCCGCCGCCGATCTCGACGAGCTCGCCGCGGCTGACGACGACCTCTCGCCCGACGGCGAGGGCGCCGAGCACGAGGAGGACCGCCGCGGCGTTGTTGTTGACCACGAGCGCGTCTTCGGCGCCCGTCAGCTCGCGGAGGAGCGCCGTCGCGTGGACGCTGCGCTCTCCGCGCGCGCCGGCGTCGAGATCGTACTCGAGCGTCGCGTACCCCCCGGCGACCGCCACGGCCGCCGCGAGGGCTTCGCGCGCGAGCGGCGCGCGCCCGAGGTTCGTATGGACGACGATGCCCGTCGCGTTGAGGACCGGCCGCAGCGTGCCGACGCGGGCGCGCTCGACGCGCATGGCGATGTCATCGTCGGAGACGCTCCCCGCGCCGCCCGCGAGGATCGCCGTGCGCGCGTCGGCGATCGCTTCGCGCACGGCGCCGGTCACCGCGACGCGGCCGTAGCGCGCCGTCAGCGCGTCGACGCCCGGGCGCCCGAGCACCGCGCCGACGGCCGGCAGCCCTTCGAGCCGGGACGCGAGGTCGCCGCCGTCCGCCACGACCGCCCTCTGTTATCGCCGCGACGCGCGGCGACGGCGACGCGCGAAGACGAGCGCCAACGCACCTGCGCCCGCGAACGCCCACGACGGGCTGCTCTTGGGCGCGACCGCGCGGCAGCTGCAGCCGCCGCTGTCGCCCGGCGCCCCGCCATTGCCGCTGTCGGCCGCCGCGTCGCCGCCGCCGCTGCTTCCACCGCTGCTGCTTCCACCGCTGCTGCTTCCGCCGCCGCTGCTTCCACCGCTGCTGCTTCCGCCGCTGCTGCTTCCGCCGCTGCTGCTTCCACCGCTGCTGCTTCCACCGCTGCTGCTTCCGCCGCTGCTGCTTCCGCCGCTGCTGCCGCTCGAGCCGCCATCCGTCCCACTGTCGGTCCCGCTATCGGTCCCGCTGTCGGTCCCGCTATCGGTGCCCGCGTCGGTGCCCGCGTCCGGGACGGCGGTGCAGGTGCCGGCCTGGCACGTGCCCACCGAGCACGCCGTTCCGTCGGGCTTGGTCGGGTTGCTGCACACGCCCGTTCCCGCCGCGCAGACGCCCGCGACGTGGCACTCGTCGAGCGCGGTGCACACGACGGGGTTCGCGCCGGTGCAGACGCCCGCCTGGCACAGGCCGGCCTGCGTGCACGCGATGCCGCTGCTGCACACGGTCCCGTTCGGCTGCTTGAGATCCGCGGGGCACGCGGCGGCCGCGCCGGTGCAGGCCTCGGCGACGTCACAGGCGTCCACAGCCGGACGGCAGACGGTCGCTGCCGGCTTGAATTGGCACGCGCTCGAGCAGCAGTCCGTCGGCGTGCCGTTCGCGGCGCCGTCGTCGCACTGCTCGCCCGCCTCGACGACGCCGTTCCCGCAGACCGGCGCGGCGCCGACGACGGAGACCGTCGCCGACGCCGCGTGCACCGCCGACGTGCCTTTGCCGATGACGGTGAACGCCACGTTCGACGCGGCCGGCGCGCCCGCGGTCGCCGTCAACGTCAGCGTCGACGAGGCGCCGCGCGTCACCGTGGCCGGCGCGAACACGCCGGTCACGCCGGTCGGGAGGTTCTGCACGCGGAGCGCAATCGCCTCGGCGGCCCCTGCCCCGGACGTCGTCGAGACGGTGTACGCGGCGGTGCCGCCCTGCGGGACGTTCTGGGCGGCCGGCGACGCGCCGATGCCGAAGTCGTTCGCGCCGCAGTTGGGGAACTTCGACGACGCGATGGACGTGTCCCAGCCGCTGATCGCGTTCACGCGGTAAAGCTCCTGCGTGTACCAGAAGGTGCAGTCGTCGGTCGGGTCGATGGTCATGTTGCTGTAGTCGCCCCAACGCCCGCGGAGCTGGTTCGGCTGGCCGCCGCCGCCCGGGTACGCGTTCCCCTCGACGCCGGCGCCGGTGGCGATCACCGCCTCGCCCTGGCCCATCGTGCTGACGGGGTCGGTATTGATGCGGCCGGTCCACGCGATCGACGGTTTCGCGACGCCGCCCGCCGCGCCGTTGCTCGAGATGGAGAAGCCGAGCGCCATGTCGTTGGCTTGGTCTTGCGCGATGCTGGCCGACCACCGCCAGTTGGGATCGGCGGGCGCGTAGGTGCTCTGCTGCGCGACCGTCGGCGCGCTGCCACCCGGGGTCATCCGCAGCTCGTACCAGCGGATGCCGCTGCCCGCGGTGCCGACCGTGCCGCCCGTGCCGCCACCGCCGACGACGGAGTGGTTCACGAGGAGCGACTCGTACGTGCCGAAGTTGCGGTAGCTGAAGCGGAACATCACGCG
>JAYVXL010000024.1:0-2814 GCA_043785185.1 Myxococcales bacterium | reverse complement strand
GCCGATCGACGTCGACGTCTTCGGCCAACTCCACGCGCTCGTCCCGCGCGCGCACTCGCAGGTGGACTCGGCCGGCGCCGTCACGCCGCTCGGCAAGGCGAGCGGCGCGGTGCTCGCAGGCGGCCTCGTCACGGGGGTGCGGTTTTGATGCGCGCTCGGCTCGCCGCCCCTCGGCCGCTCCCGGCCTTCGTCGCCCTCGCGACGCTCGCGTGCAGCCTGCACGCGCGCGCGAACCCGGTGGACGCGTTCGGCCTCGGCTCGCGCGGCGCCGCGATGGGAGGGGCGGTCGCCGCCGACACGAGCAGCTTCGAGGCCAACTACTACAACCCCGCAGGCCTCGCGCGCGCGCGCGGCCTCGAGCTGTCGCTCGGCTACTTTCGCGCGAGCCAGTACCTGAAGACGAACGGCCACGACAACCACGTCGACCCGGTCAAAGGGCTCGTCGGCGGTCTCGTCGCGCCGGGCAAGGTGCTCGGCGTCCCGTTCGCGTTCGGCCTCGCGCTGCACCTGCCCGACGATCGAATCTCGCGCGTGCGCGCGTTCCGCCAGGAGGTGCCGCGCTGGGAGCTCTACGACAACCGCAACCAGCGCCTCTTCCTCGCCGCGAACCTGGCGGTGAGCCCGGTCAAGTGGCTGCAGCTCGGCGGCGGCTTCTCGTTCATGTCGTCGACGGAGGGCAAGCTCGACATCGGCGGCTACCTCAACATCTTCCGCGCCGAGGACTCGCAGCTGCGCCACCAGGTCGACGCCGACCTCACCGCCGTGCGCTACCCGCAGCTGGGCGCGCGCGTCGAGCTGTCCGACGCCGTCGCGCTCGCGGTCGTGTACCGCGGCGAGTTCAAGCTGAAGCTCGATCTGTCGGCGTACCTGCACGGGGACATCTCGCACCTCACGACCGCGGTCTACGCGCTCGAGACCCACAGCGTGAACAACTTCCTCCCGCGGCAGCTCGTCGTGGCGGGCGCGTGGAAGCTCTCGCCCGATTTTCGCGCGAACCTCGACGTCACGTGGGTGAACTGGAGCGCGTACGTGCCGCCGGTGGCGTCGCTCGGCGTCGGCCTCGACATCCCGCCGCCGGCGGGGGGCTGGCCGGCGGGCGTCACGCCGCCGACCGCGCCGGCGCCGACGAAGATCGCCGCGCTCACGATGCGCGATCGCGCGGTGCCGCACGTCGGCGTCGAGTGGCGCGCGCTCGCGCGGCCGAAGTGGGAGGGCTTCGTGCGCGCCGGCTACGAGTACGCCAAGAGCCCGATCGCGCCGCAGACGGGCGTGACCAACTACATCGATCGCGACCGCCACTCGATGTCGCTCGGGCTCGGCGCGCGCGCCGTCGCCCCGATCGCCGAGCTGCCGGGCGACCTGCGCCTCGACGCGCACGCGCAGCTGAGCGAGCTCGTGACGGACACGACGCGCAAGGCCGATCCGGCCGATCTGGTCGGGGACTACACGGCAGGCGGGCATATTTGGAACGTGGGCGCGACCTTGACCGTGGGGTTTCCGTGATGAGGCGAAGGTGGCTCGTCCCTGCGCTCCTCCTCGTCGGCGCGTGCGCGTCGCTCGCGTCGCCGGGCGGCGGCGACGTCGACTTGCCCGCCGCCGGCGTCGGCCCGTTCCGCAAGCTGGACGGCGACGAGACACTCGGCGTCGCGCCCTTCGTGCTGGATGACAAGACGAAGCGATGGCGCGATCCCGCGGTGCTTCCGGTCGATCCCGTCGCGGGCGGCCCGGCGGTCTTGCTCTACGCCGCCGGCACGATGGGCGGCAGGGACGTCATCGTCCGAACGCGCGCCGACGATGGGCGCTCGTTCTTCGGCGCCACCGTCGGCGCGTCGCCGGTGGTCGTCCTCCGCGCGGACGCGGACGCCGAGGCGATGCGCGCGCCCAGCGTCGCGCGCGTCGGCGGAGCCATCCTCCTCTATTGGGCCGACGGCGCGGGCGTCCGCGTCGCCGTGAGCGCCGACGGGCTCGGCTTCGCCAAGCGCGCGGGCTACGCGCTCGCCGCCGCCGCCGGGCCGTCGTGGGAGCGCACGCCGCCGGCCGCGCCGAGCGTCGCGGTGTACCCGGACGGCCGCGTCCGGATGATCTACGAAGCGGGCGGCGCGCTCGGCGAAGCCGAGAGCGCGGACGGACTCGGCTTCACGCGCAAGGGCGACGGGCCCGTCCTCGCGCCCAGCCCCACGCCAGATCCTGCGTCGCTCGCCCCGGGCCAAAAGCCGCCGTTCGACGGCGCGAAGGTCGGCGATCCGTGCCTCGTCCCGCGCGTCACGCCGGCCGGCCGCCTCCACGTGCGCGTCCTCTACACCGGCACCGACGGCGCCGGCGTCACCTCCATCGGGTTCGCCGCGCGCTACGGCGACGCGGGGCCGCTCTCGCGGCAATCGCAGCCGGTCTACGCGATCGGCAAGGGCGAGCACGCGCCGGCGCTCTCCGAGTGGCCGGGCGGCGCGCTCCTTTACGTCGCCCAGGCCCAGACGAAGGCGGGCGACACGTACGACGCGCTCGCCGCCGCGTTCGCCCCGGCGAATCTGCGCCTCCCCGCGGCGACCGCGCCCGCGGATTCACCGTGATAGGCTGAGCCGGCATGCTCGTCGGGATGTTCCTCGGCCTGTTGTTCGTGACCCCGTTCGTGGTCACGTACGTGCTGTTCATCCGATGGTGCGACCGCTTCGAGCCGGAGCCGTGGTGGCTCATCCTCCTCGCGTTCATGTGGGGCGCGCTCTTCGCGACGCTCGGCGGCGGCGTCTCGAGCGGCCTCGTTCAGTCGCTCGTCGAGCGCGTCACCGGCGCCGGCGGCGACGACATGGAGGCCTTCGG
>JAYVXL010000023.1:0-2814 GCA_043785185.1 Myxococcales bacterium | reverse complement strand
CGCGGAGCGTGCGGAACGCAGCGATGGAGGCCCCTTCGAGGTGCGCCAATTGCGCGAACCAGCCGCCGAGCGCGCTCGCGTCGCGCGACGGCGTGGGGGCGTCGGCGAGGCGCGCGGGGCGCCGTCCGCCGAGGCACTTCGTGCAGTTGACGACGACGCTGCTCGCGTCGAGGATGTAGTTGTTGCCGGTGGCTTGGGAGCAGTTGGACGGCACGACGAAGCAGCCGCGGCTCGTGGAGAATCCGCAGAGCGCCTCGCACTGCACGATGTTGAAGTAGCAACCGGCGCCGTTCTTGGCGACCTCGAGCGGCGAGCAGCCGCGGTATTCGAAGAAGACGTCGCAGCCGCTGTCGTCGGCGGCGTCGTTGTAGGCGGCCCCATCGATCGGCGGGTGCGCCGCGTCGACGCCGTCGGGGCAAAGCGGGATCCGCGCGTCGACCGAGGAGCCGTCGACCCCGACGCCGCCGTCGTCCGGGCGGCCATCGCTCCCTGAGTGGGCGTCCGCCGGGGCGTCGCCGTCGGCGCCGGTGCCGAGCGTCGTGTCGGCGCCGGCGTCGACGAGGCCGGCCTCTTCGGGCGCCGCGCCGCTCGGCGAGGACGACGTGCTGCACGCGGCGAGGGCCACCGCGGGCGCCCCGACCGAAACGACGAGGAGCGATCGAAACAGCCGGCGCAGGCGGCGCTCTTCGCGGTCCAGCGTGGGAGCCCTCATGGCTTAGCCGGGCGCATCGCTCGCCGCGTCGCCGGGCGCGTCGCTCGCGGCGTCGCTGGGCGCGTCGCTCGCGGCGTCGCCCGCGCCGGCGTCGGCGTCGGGCAGCGGGGTCGGGCACTGAGGAATGTCGCCGCTGTCGATCGGAGGCAGCGTCGTCACGTACCAGCCGAGGTCGAGCGCGTCATCGTCGGTCAGCGCCGCGTACGAGCCCATGGGGCCGCCCGGCATCGGTCGGCAGAGCGGGAGCTTGTGGTCGTCGAGGTTCGTCTTGAGCGTCGCGGCGACCATCGCTGGCGTCCACCCCGACAGGCCGCTCGCGTGGGGCGTCAGGTTGTACGAGTAGATCACCGCGGGCGCGCGCTCTGTCGCCACGCCCCACTCGGCCCGCGAGAACGCGCGGCCGCCCGCGAAGAGGCGCTCCAGCGCGAGCGGCGGGCTCGCGTTTGGCCGCCACGCCGAGTGGCAGTCGACGCAGAGCCCAACGCTCGCGAGGTAACGCCCGCGCTCGGCGCGCGCGTAGCTCGGGTCGCTGGGCTTGAGCGTCGTGTGCGGGATCGCGCGGTCGGCGAGCGGCGCCGCGGGTGCAGTGGGGGGCACCGAGAGCGGCTGCCGCCCGCCGACGGCCGCGTCGATAGGTGGGATCTGGCGCAGGTACGCGATGATCGCGTCGACGTCCGCCGGCTTCAGGTTGTGAAAGACGTACGACGGCATCACCGGCACGAGCGGGCCATTTTCGCCCACGCCGTCCAGCATCGCGCGGCGGATGGCGTCGTCGGTCCAAGCGCCGAGCGCGGCGGGCGTGAGGTTGGGTGCGGAAATCCCGCCGCGCGCGTCGTCGACGGGCTCGACGTCGAAGCGGTTCGGAACTCCGGCGAGCCAGAGCTTCGGATCGAGGCTCCCGTCAGGCCGGCGCGGCGTGTGGCACTCGCCGCACATCGCGACGGCCCTCACCAAATATTCGCCACGCGCGATCGCTGCGGGGTCGCCCGCGGGTCGCCCCGCGTCGACGCCCGCCGGCGCGGGCCCGGAGGAGGACGACTGGCACGCGCCGACGGCCAGCGCCGCGAGCGTGGTCGCTCCGAGCGCCGCGGCGAGGGTGCCGATGCGCGTCATCGCACCACCGCGCGCGCGACCTCGATCTCCGGCGCGATCCCGCTCGCGTCCGCGGTCGCCGCGCGGAAGTACGGCGTGCGGAGGTGCCGATAGAGGAGCACGACGTCGAGCTCCGCGGTGCCCGCCGGCAGCGCCGCTGGAATCGGAATCCTCGAGGCGAGCGCGCCCTTCGCAGGCACGCGGCGGTCGAAGGTGACGCGCGTGGCCTCGCTCAGCTCGTGCAAGAGGAGCACCGATCCATCGGCGTGCGCGACGTCGAGCCCGAGCCGGGCGGCGCCGGCCGGGATGAGGCCGTCGGCCGCCGGGCCGCCATAGCGCGCCAGCACCTTGCCCTGCGCGTCCATCGCCTGCACTTCGAGCCACGGCTCGCGGATGTCCGACACGCCCGTCGGAAAGCCGTGCCCCGCGCCGGTGTTCTCGACGGACGCGAGGACGAAGCCGGCCCCGCGAGACCCCGTCACCGAGACGGCCGACGCGAGGCTCCTCTTCGTGCGCGCGAGGAAGTCGGCGTCGCCGTACTTCGTCGCGAGATAAGTGTTGCCGCCAATCATGGCGTGGTCGGCGATCGGCATCGCGACGTTCGCCGTCCTCCCCGGCGAGCGCGGCGCGTGGCACGTGACGCACGTGGTCGCCGGGCTCGCCGCCGTCCCTGCGAACGGGCTCGCCTGCCACTCGCCGAGCGTCGTGATGAACGGGATGCCCGTGGCCGGCACGAACTGCTGGTGGCACTCGCCGCAGAACTCCGGCTTGCGCAGCGTCTCGAGCCCCGCCTTCGCGCGATCCTTGTGGTTCACCGTCCAGTCGTAGGTGCGCGCCTGGCTGTCCGCGTTGCCGCCCGCGCGGACGAGGCGCTCGGTCTCGTGGCAGCCGAGGCACGTGATGCCGCGGCCGCTGCCGAGCGAGAAGTCGCTCATGCGCGCGCTCACCGGATCGTGACAGCCGGCGCACAGTCGCCCGTATTGCGGCCCGCGCGACTTCTGCTCGACGAC
>JAYVXL010000022.1:0-9216 GCA_043785185.1 Myxococcales bacterium | reverse complement strand
CCGCCAGAGCGCGAGCACACGTTCGCGCCGCGACGGCCCGCGTTTTGCTGCTCAGGTTGCCATGACCCGCGATGATCCCCCGTCGAAGCACGTCGTCGATCCCGAGGTTCGCTGGGACCCTATGCTGCCGACGCGCTCGGCGGCCGCGTCGAGGTCGAGAGAGGCCCCGACGCGCGAGGCGGTCTTGATGCTGCTGACGGACGGCGAGATGGCCCGCCTTCGTGCGATGCACCGCGGCCCGCCGCTCGGCGAGGGGGAGCAGTATGTGAACCTCGAGGACGTCGAGGGCGGGGTCCGGCGCGTCCACGCGGGCACCTCGGTCGTCGTTCACAACCTCGTGCCGCGCCGCGCCGTCGGAGCCGTCACGTGGTCGCGGATGTGCAAGTTGCTCGCGCGCTGACGCGCCCGCGCGAGCTCTACACGAGCGCCGTGCTCGTTCGCGTTTCTCACGCGACACAGCGCGGCCATGGGCGTCGACACGCGCGCCCCGGGCACATCCTATGCTTGACGATGGAGGAGTACGTGCCGGCCTCGGCGCGGGAGGTGCTTGATGAAGCTTCCCAACACTCCGCAGTCGCTCTGGATGAGCAGTCACCCGTCGAACCCCCTCCCGCCGCTGCCCGGCGACCTGACGGTAGACGTCGCGATCATCGGCGCCGGAATCACAGGCCTCACCGCGGCGCTGCACCTCGTGCTCGCGGGGCTCTCCGTCGTCGTCATCGACGCGGGCGCGATCGCCGAGGGAGCGACGGGTCACTGCACAGCCCACCTCACCGAGGCGCTCGACGCTCCCTACACCACGCTCGAGCGCACGTTCGGCCACGAAGGGGCGAGCCTCGCGGCCGAGTCGACGCGGGCCGCGATCGACGACATCGCGAGGATCGCGCGGCTGGCGGACATCCCGTGCACGCTCCGCCGCGTGCCGGGCTTTCTCTTCACCGAGTCGTCGGCGACCGCGGACCTCGAGGCCGAGCTCGACGCCGCCGCGCGTGCAGGCGCGACGGTGACGCTCACGAATCTGATCCCGCTCTCGTTCGCCCGCGCCGCGCTTCGCTTCGAAGACCAGGCGCAGATGCACCCGCGCGAGTACGTCCTCGGGCTGGCGCGGTTCCTCGCGTCGAAGGGCGTCCGCATCTTCGAGCGGACGCGCTGTCTTCACGTGCACGAGCGGACGCGCCATCGTGTCATCACCGACCGCGGCGTGCTCCGCGCGTCGCGCATCTTCTTCGCCACGCACGGGCCACTCGGTCGCCCCGCGCTCACATCGAAGCTCGTGCGGTACGACTCGTACGTTGTCGCGTTCGCCGCGGCGGGGACCGCTCCGGAGGGGATCTTCTGGGACACCGAGGAGCCCTACCACTCCATCCGCACGCAGGTCGTGGGAGACTCGACGCTCCTCCTCGTCGGCGGTGAGGCTCACGCGCACGCGGAGGCGCACGCGCCGTACGAGCGCTTCGCGCGCCTCGCCGCCTACGCCCAAGAGCGCTTCGGCGTGGACGCCATTCACTTCGCGTGGTCGGGCCAGCTGATCGCGTCGGTCGACGGGCTCCCGTACATCGGCGCGTCGCCGGACGGGTCGTCGTCGTACTTGGCGACGGGCTTTGGGGGCAACGGGCTCACGTTCGGAACGCTCGCCGGGCGCATCGTCAGCGACGCGATCCTCGGTCGCGACAATCCGTACGCGGCGCTCTACTCGCCGAGCCGCGTCCGGCGCGCGACCACCTTCGGGCCTTCGCCCGCGCGCGTCGCGATGTCGCGCGCGGCCCGCACGCTGCGCACCTGACGCCGCCGCGAAGGCCGCTTGACCAAGCGTCTCCGTGGCGCGGGCGGACGCCGCTGTGTAGAGTCGTCCGCCGATGAGCGAGCCGCTCCCCAAGGCCGAGGCCACGCGTCTCGCGGCGCTGCGCGCGCAGGAGATCCTCGATTCGCCCCGCGAGCGCGCGTTCGACGACATCGTTCAGCTCGCCCAGTTCGTGTGCGGCGTCCCCATGGCGCTCGTCACGCTCGTCGACGAGAACCGGCAGTGGTTCAAGGCGCGCGTCGGGCTGGCCATGACGGAGACGCCGCGTGACCAGTCGTTCTGCGCGCACGCCCTCGGCTCGCACGCGCCGCTGATCATCGAGGACACGCACGAAGATCCTCGCTTCGCCGACAACGCGCTGGTCGTCGGCGGTCCGGGGATCCGCTCCTACGCCGGCGTGCCGATCTACGTCGAGGACGGGGCCGCCGCCGTGGGGACCCTCTGCGTCCTCGACCGCGTCCCGCGAAAGCTCAGCACCGAGCAGCTCGCCGCGCTGACCGCCCTCGCACGCCGCGTCGAGACCGAGCTACGCCTACGGAGGAGCGCGATGGTGGCGTCCGTCCAGGGGGGGAGCGCGACGGCCGGCCCCCGGCTGGCCAGCGGAGTCTCGCAGCCACCGGGCGCGCTTGGTCTGTCGGAGAACGACGTGGTCGGAGGTCGCTACCGCATCGAGCGCTTGCTCGGCGAAGGCGGCATGGGCCGCGTCTATCTCGCGACCGATTCGGTCGCCGGCGGGCGCGTGGCGCTCAAGGTCATGGCGGGCGTCTCGGTCTCGAGCGGCGAGTCGCTCGAGCGCTTCGTGCGCGAAGCGCGTGTCCTCCTCTTGATACGAAGCGCCAACGTCGCGCGGCTCCTCGACGCGGGCAACCTCGCGGACGGCGCCCCGTATTTCGCGATGGAATACCTCGAGGGTCACGACCTGAGTCACGAGCCACTGCCGATGCCTCCCGCGGATGCGCTGGCGCTCGCGCTTCAAGCCTGCGACGGCGTCGCTGCGATTCACGACGCGGGCGTCGTGCATCGCGATCTCAAGCCGGGCAACCTCTTCGTCGCGCGCGACGGCGACCTGACCACGCTGAAGGTCGTCGACTTTGGCATCGCGAAGCTCACCGGTCAGGGCGCGGACGATCAGCAGGTAGCGGACGGATCGCTCACGAGCGCCGTCGCGGTCCTCGGCACGCCGCGTTACATGTCGCCGGAGCAGTTGCTCTCGTCACGCGACGTCGACGCCTCCACGGACATCTGGGCGCTCGGGATCCTCTTCTACGAGCTCCTCACGCACGAGCACCCGTTCGACGGAACCACCATCACGGAGATCTGCGCGAGCATCTTCACGAAGGGGCCGCGCCCGATGCGGGAGCGCACGCCGGCGATCCCCGCGGCGCTCGACGAGGTCGTGCTTGGATGCCTCGCGCTCGACAAGAACGATCGGTGGCCGACGGTGCGCGCGCTACGTGCCGCGCTCGCCGCGCTGCGCTGAACGCCCTGCCGCGAGGACCGGGCCTATGAACGTGCGCGAAGCGCGATCGGAGTCGGCGGAATGAAAGCGGGCTCGACCCTGACCGCGGCCGCGCGCGTGCTCCTCGCCGTTCTCGGCGGCGCGTGCGCGGATTGCCGTGAGACGCGCACGGGGCTCGGGCGATGGCGAACGTTGGACACACCACCGTCCGCGGGGCGAGCGCCGGTACGCACCAGGCACTCCTCTACGTGGCGCCTGGCGCGCTGGTCACGTACCGCGTCGGCGCGACGTTCGTCGGTCTCGACCTGACGACCGCCATCACGCCCGCGCAAGCCGGGACGAAGTGGGCTCCCTCTGCGATGCTCGCCTTCGGCGTGTACTTGCGCGAGGTGGCGCCTTGACTTGACCAGCCACTTGGGAGCGCGAAGATACCGCGCCGCTCCCGGAGGGTCGAGACGGCCTTCCCGCGTTGTCTATCTTTTGTACACATGGCCGCCTCGTCGCCGACAGCGACGCCGCCGGTCGTGTCCGCTCCATCCCACCAATTCTAAGGCACTTGCTGGGTTTCTTTGGGCGCCGGCGACGATGCCCCTTGCGGACGCGCGGGTCTTACTCAAGATTGGGTTAGACAAATGTTGGACATTGAACCGCGTACGCCGTCCCTCTTCGCGCGGATGCGCCTCGCAGGGCGTTACGAGATCGCGGGCCTGCTGGGCGTGGGAGGAATGGGCTCGGTGTACCGCGCGCGCGACCTGGAGCTCGACGAGCTCGTCGCCGTGAAGGTGCTGCGGCGCGAGCTCGTCTCGCAGCCGGAGATCCTGGAGCGCTTCCGGCGTGAGGTGAAGCTCGCGCGCCGGGTCACGCATACGAACGTCGCGCGCGTCTTCGACATCGGTGAGCACGGAGGCGAGAAGTTCATCACCATGGAGCTCGTCGAGGGAGAGTCCCTCGGCGCGCGCCTCACCCGCGAAGGGGCCCTGCCGATCGCAGACGCGGTCGCGATCGCCGCGGCGATGGGGGAGGGGCTCGTCGCCGCGCACGCGGCCGGCGTCGTGCATCGCGACCTCAAGCCGGACAACGTTCTCCTGGCGCGCGGCGGTCGCGTCGTCGTCAGCGACTTCGGCATCGCGCGCGCGGTCGCGGTGGCAGGGCCGTCCAACCGCACCGCCGGCCTCGTCATGGGCACGCCGGAGTACATGGCGCCCGAGCAAGTCGAAGCCGGGCCGGTGGACGCCCGGACCGACGTCTACGCGTGGGGCATCGTGCTTTACGAGATGCTGACGGGGCGCGCGGCGTGGTCGGGGGACTCGGTGCTCGCGATCGTCACGGCGCGCATGCTCGCGCCGCCGCCCGACCCGCGGGCCTTCCGCCCCGAAGTGCCTCTGGCGCTCGCGGAGCTCGTCGTCAAGATGCTCGCGCGCGCCCCTGCCGGACGTCCCGCGTCCGCGCGCGACGTGCTGACCGCGCTCGAGGCGCTCTCGCCGCCTCTCGGCACGGCGCACACCCGCCGGGCGCCGGCGCCACTTCCGAACGCTCCCGCCGCCCGACAGGTGCAGCGCATCGCCGTGGTACCGTTGGCGTGCGACGACGAGTCCTTGCGCGTCGCGGCGTTCGGGATCGCCGATCTGGTCGCCGACGCCCTCGACGGACGAGCCGGCATCGACGTGCGCGCGCGGGGAGCGCGGCTCATCCCGCTCGCGGACCGCGAGCTCACGGCGGTGGGTCGGGATCTGGACGTGCCACTCGTCGTCGGCGGCAGGCTCGAGGCAGGCGCAGCGCGGCTCGCGCTCGTGAACGCGCGGGATGGGTTCGTCCTCTGGTCCCGCGCATTTCCCGCGGGGGCACGCGATCCGTTCGGGACGGCGTACGACGCGGCGCGGGAGATCGGCGAGGCGCTCCTCGTCCCCGCGGGGTGGCCTCCCGCCGCTCCGCCGGCGGACGCCAAGACCGCGGAGCTCCTGCTGCGGGCTCGCTTCGAGGCGTCGCGCGGAGATCCCGAAGGCGACGATCGCGTGGTCGCGCTGCTCGAGCAAGCGTTCTCGCGCGCGCCGGGCGATCCGTGGGTGAACGCCGCGTACGCGCTGGCCCTCGCGCGGCGGCTCTCCGACACCGAGTTCCCCGGCGACGCCGACGAGGCCTTCGCCATGGCGCGCGCGGCGGTCGAACGTGCGCCACGTCTCGCGGCGACGCACCACGCCCTCGCGGAGGTGCTCCTCGACCGCGGCGAGCTCGTCGAGGCGGCACGCGCAGCGGCGACGGCGATGGCGCTCGCGCCGGGGAGCGCCGAGGTCATGGGCGTCGTCGCGCATTTGCTGACGGAGGCCGGCGCCGTCGACGAGGCGCTCTCGCTTCTCCGCTCCGCGTCCGCGCGCGACGCCCCGGGCTGGCGGGCGACGTGCGACCTCGCGCGCGGCCTGACGGTGCAGGGGCTATGGCAAGAGGCGGACGAGCGGCTCGACGCTGCGGAGGGCGTGGACCACCTGGCGGCCGGGCCGTGGCTCGCCCGCGTGCGGTGCGCGCTCTTTCGGCGCGACCTCGTACGATGCGACGCGCTGCGAATGCAGCTCGGGGAAGTGGTCGCTCGCGACAAGGATCCGATTCTCTCCGCGCTCGACGCAGTGCTCGGGCGGGCGCCCGCGGGGGTCGCGCTGGATCGCATCGAAGAGGCCGCGCGAAGCGCCACCTGCTCGCGCCAGGGCGCCGACGCGCTCCGTAAGCTCGCCGTCGACGTCGCCGGGGTCGCGGGAGAATCGACACGCGCGGCGGCGCTGCTCGGCATGCTCGATCGGCGCGGCCTCGTCGACGTGACATGGCTCGATCGCTCACCGACGCTCGCCAACGTGCGCACGCGTGCCGCCGGCGCCTTCGCCCTCGCGCGCGACGCGGCTGCGACCCGCGCGCGCGCGATGCGAGACGCGCTCCAGGAGCCGCACGAGACCCTCCAAGGAGCCCCGCGATGACGTTGTCCTTCTCGCTCACCCCACCCTCGCCCTCGTCCTCTCCCGTCTCCGTCGACCTTCACACCAAGACCGACGAAGAGCTCGACGTCCTGCCCTTCGGCGTCATCACGCTCGATCGTGAGGGCACGGTCGTCCGTTACAACCGCGTCGAGGCTCGCCTCGCGCGGCTCGACCGCGCGCTCGTGATCGGCAAGAGCTTCTTTCGCAAGATCGCGCCGTGCGCCGCGACACCGGAGTTCGAGGGGCGGTTCCGGACCTTCGTCGACGACCCTAGGGGCCCGTCGCGCGTGCGCTTCCAGTACGTGTTCAACTTCCGCTTCGGCGCCCAAGAAGTCGACGTGGATCTGCTCCGTTGCTCGTCGCCCGACCACGTCTACATCTGCATCGGGCGGCGCGCGTTCCGGCGGGAGCCTCTCCGAGAAGCGCCGGGCGGCGAGCTCGACGGCGTCGCGCTCTCTCAGCTCGCGCCCGACGAAAAGCAAAAGGGGGTCGTTCGCGACACGTTCGAGCGGCGCAATCTCCTCATCGACGTGAGCTTCCTCGACGCCCTGCTCGCGGAGTACGCGCGTGAGCCCGGCCGCTCGCTCGAAGACCTCGGCGTCGCCTACGGACGCCGGCTGGCGATCGATCTGGAAGCCGAGGCCGGCGAGTCGTTCGGCGCCGGGCTCCGCGAGCTGCCCGTCGTGACGCTGATGGAGATGATCGCTCAGGTCCTCCGGCGTCAGGGCTGGGGCTCGCTCGCGGTCGACCTGCGCCCTGCGCGCTCCGGCGTCGTGACGTTCACGCTCGAGCGCGGCGCGCTGGCGGAGGCCCGCGGCCCGACCTCCGGCAAGCGCTGCGCGCTGCTGGCGGGAATGCTCCGCGCGCTCCTCTCTCAGGTTGCGGCGAGCCCGATGGCCGTGCGCGAGGTGCGCTGCGGGTGCGAGGGTGCGGCCGCGTGCACCTTCGTCGCGACAGGCGCGCGCCGGGACGCGGCGCTGCGCGAGGGCGTCGACTCCGCGGGCGGAGACCTGGCCGCGGTGCTGCGCGTGCTCGGAGAGCACGCATGACGGCGCCACGCGCCTCGGAGGCTGCGCGCGTCGTCGCCGTCGACCCGAGCGACGCCCGAAAAACCGCCTCCGTATTCTTCGCGGAGATGCCCTGGGACGGCCTCAGTTCTCCCGACCCCGCCGAGTGGCCCGCAGCCCGCTTCTTCGACTTGATGTGCCGCGGCCCCCAGGGCGCCGACGCCCCTTGACGGGCGTACAGCTCAAAGGCGCCCCGAGCCGCGCCATTGTTTTAGGAGCTGGCGCGGCTCAGCAGGATGCGGTGTAGTGCGGGTCGCATTTCACCAGGAGGCCACGACCATGTCGATGCTACGCAGAGGGCTCTCCGGCGAGCCCGTGAGGATCCTCCAACAGAAGCTCGGCGTGGATGCCGACGGCATCTTCGGCGCAGGTACCGACGCGGCGCTGCGCGCGTACCAAGGTCAAAACGGCCTCGAGGCCGACGGCATCGCCGGCCCGGACACGTTCTCGCATATGGGGCTGCACGAGCTCGTGCTCCTTCAGAAGGGCAACCGCGGCGAGACGGTGAAGAAGCTGCAGACGGGCCTGGGCGTCGGCGCCGACGGCGTCTTCGGCGCCGGTACGGAGAAGGCGGTCCGCGAGCTCCAGGCGTCCAAGAACCTCGACGTCGACGGCATCGCCGGCCCGCAGACGCTCGCGTTCGTCGACGGCTTCGGCGAAGTCACCCCGGAGGTGATCGCCGCGTCCGTCGTCAGCGAGAATACGCAGCCTGTCGACGAGGCCGCCGTGCAAGCCGCCGCCGCGAGCGAGCCGCCGTCCGTGGTCGCCAAGGTCGAAGCGAAGGTCGCCGCGGTGGGCAAGTCAATCTGGAACACCGTGAAGAGCATCTTCTAACCGTGAAGAGCCTCTTCTAGAGGAGGACGAACGATGGACGTCAAAGATCTGCTCGGGGGCTTCATGTCCTCGCCGAACGGTCAGAAGGCGCTCGCCGCGCTGACCAGCGCCGGCGTTCCCGAGGGCGCCGCGCAATCGGCGCTCGGGCACGCGACCGACGCGGTCGCCAACCACCTGAAGGGCGGCGCGCAGCAGGGCATCGGCAATTTTATGACCGCGTTCGCGTCCGGACTCACCAAGGGCGAGGGCATCAAGGGCGCGCTCGAAGACGGCGCGACCGGCGCGGTCGTCGGCGCGGTGACGGGCGCGCTCGTCGAGAAGGCGGGCCTCGATCCGGCGATGGCGTCCACGGCGGCCGCCGCCGCGACGCCGTACATCACGAGCTACCTGAAAGAGAAAATCTGATCGCTTGCGCGACTGCACGCGAGGAAGGACACCCATGAGATTGCGATCGTTCGGATTCGGAGCCGCCGTTCTCTTGGCCGCGAGCGTCACGCTGGCGGACGGGAAGCCGGGCGCGACCGGCAGCGCGGCTGCGGCGGCGCCTGCAGGCAGCGGCAGCAACGCCGCGCCCGGCAAGCGGGAGAAAGAGAAGGAGACGTCCGAGGAGAAGGCGTTCCGGAAGAAGTACGTGCGCGAGACCCGAAAGCACCAGAAGGAGCTCACGGCGCATCACGTCTGGTCGCCGGAGATGACCAAGCTCTCGAGCGACCACTGGCGCCGCGCGTACGCCGCGCTGCGCATCCGCGAGCTCGCCGAGGAGGAGAAAGACGCCGCGGCCGTGACCCGCGCCGAAGCGCTCCTCAAGAAGGCCGACGACGCATACTTCGCCGCCCTGCCCGAGCTCGTCGCCAAGGCGCCGGCGGTCCCCGGCGCGCCGACGTTGGCGTCGCCCGCGGCCGGCGCGACCGCGCCGATCGGCGCGGCGCTCACGTTCAAGATGGCTCCTACGAAGGACGCTGTCCGCTACGCGTGCTCGCTCCGTCAGTCGGGCAAGGCGTGGTCCAATCGCAAGGGCAAGGAGTGGAGCACCACGCCGGAGTGCACGATCCCAGCGGACGATCCGCACTGGGCCCACTTCCACGCGGGCAAGGC